>CALVYF010000016.1 GCA_944372055.1 uncultured Bacilli bacterium
AAAAAAACAACGATTGATAAGTTGTTTAGGGAGGAATTTAAATGCTAACGAAACTATTAAAATATGATTTTAAATCTCTATCAAAAGTATTACTTCCAGTATATGGAATTTCACTTTTATTAGCTTTGCTTACTAGAATTGCTAATGTATTAGCTGATAAATTTTCTGTTTTTTCTGTACCAAGTGGATTTATTAGTGCAATATTTGTCATAATATTAATTGCCATTCCTATTGTAACTTTTATTTTTACCATTCTTAAATTTTATCAAAATTTAGTAAAGGATGAAGGTTATCTAATGCACACTATTCCAGTTTCTAAACATAGTTTAATTCTTTCAAAAACTATTAGTTCTACTATTTATTTAGTTATATCTGGAATTATGATTTTTGTATTATTATTTGTAGGAGTTTATGGTCTATGGTTTGATTCAAAAATTGTTCGTGCTGTTGTAGAGGCCATAGGAAATATCGATACTATCTTTTTAATTCTTTTACTTCTATCTCTTTTGATTGGAGTTATATTTAATCAAATTATGATTTATGCATCTATTGCTTTAGGCCAAAAACATAATAGTAAAGTTCTTTATTCTATTGTTTATGGAATTGTTATATATAATGCCACTCAAATTATTTCTGCAATTCTTTTGTTACCATTTATGCTAATGGACTCTAATTATCAACAATACGTTGATGGAAGTAATGTACTTGATTTTGGATTAATTAATGGATTCATCGCTCTTTCGTTAGTTATTTCTATTTTATTTATTGTTGCTTATTATTTCCTTGCAGTAAAAACTTTTGATAGAAAACTTAACTTAGAATAAAAAATTGCTTTTACATAAGCAATTTTTTTATGGAATAATTAGTTTTTGACCAATAGACAATAAATTGGAAGTTAAATTGTTAGCTAGTTTTAGTTCTTCTACACTGATGTTATAATCTTTTGCTATTGACCATAAACTGTCACCTTTTTTGACTATATATGTCTTTTTAGATGTAGATTTTGGAATTTTTAATTTATCACCTATTTGTAAGTTTACGGTTTCTAAATTATTTAACTCTATTAAGTCATCTACTGGGACATCATACTTTTGAGATATTAACCATAAACTATCACCTTTTACTACGGTATAAATTTCATATTCTTCACTTTCTTCTATGTCTTTTTCTGGAACTTTTAATTGTTGTCCTATATAGAGTGTATTACTGGTTAAATTATTTAGTCTTTTTAATTCATCTACACTTATATCGTATTTACTTGCTATACCGTATAATGTATCACCTTTCACTACTGTATATGTTCTATATATTGGTGGAGTTATAGTAGGTATCAATAATACTTGTCCAACTTGAATTATGTCTGAATTTAGGCGATTTAGTTCTTTTAGTTCTCTTACTGTAGTATTAAATTTATTAGCAATGCTGGATAGTGTATCACCTTTTACAACTGTATAAGTATTCTTACTTTCATTCATTCCTGGAGGAGTATATTCATAACCGCCATAGTCAGCAATTGCTTTTACAACTCCTTCTACATAATCTGTTAGATTATTTTTTAGTTTTTGTTGGTCCGCACTATTATCAATAAACCCATATTCTACCAATAATGATTGCATAGGATCTGTTTCTCTAATAATATAGTAGTAATCTTTACTTGGATTTTCAGGTAGTCTTCGTTGATATATCTTCCTCATTTCTTGACCTGCATCACCAATGTTTTCTAAAGCCATACTAGCTAGGGTATCATCATTACGAAGTGCATAAATTATTTCCGCACCTTCGCCACCTCCGGAGTTTATGTGATTAGATATTAATATAGCATTAGGATCTCCATTGAATGCTTCGTTTGCTCTTCTTAGTCGCTCTGTTCTTGAAATGTCTTCATCTGTAGTTTTAATTGCTACTACGGGAATTCCCAATTCTTGTAATCTTTTTGTCATATAATTCGCTGCTTGTAATGTAAAATCTTTTTCTCTTAAATTTCCACTGACTGCACCTGGATCACTACCACCGTGTCCACTATCCACTACTACACCAGTTATCTTTTTACCATTCATCTTTTTCACCTCTACCTTAGAATATGTAAAAAAATTATATTTGGCCACAAAAAAAGATAATCTTCCATTATCCTTTATCCCTGTCTGGTTGCTGCTGCGGATGTTTTCTGATATATTCTCTAATTTTTCTTTTTGCTCTTGTTGTTTTGGTCTTATCTAACCACCCTTCCTTAGGTCCTTCTGCTAAATCATCTGTTACAATTGTTACTCTATCTTTATTATGAAGTATATAATCATATCCTACAGGAACATTATTGACTATTGCTGCAACCATACTGTTTCCTATATCTGTATGAATCTTATAGGCTAGGTCAATGGCAGTGGAGTCTAGTGGCAATTCTATGATTTTACCATCTTTCGTTTGAACAAAAATCCTTTTTGATAGCACTTCTCTTTTTATTTGTTCTACAAATGCTTTATTGTCCGCAAACTCTTGGTTAATTTCTACTAGAGAATCAAAAAACTGAAATTTGTTTTTTAATTCTTCTTGCATTACTCTTCTAGCATCACCTTTATTAATATCCCAGTATGCTGTTAGACCATACGACGCAATTTTATCCATGTCAAAGGTTCTAATTTGCGTTTGTACTAATTTATCTTTTGGACCATATACCGTTGTGTGTAATGATCTATACATATTTGTTTTGGGATTATTAATATAGTCTTTAAATCTACTATTAATCGTACGATAACCTAAATGAACTTGTCCTAATGTTAAGAAACAATTATCATAACTATCTACCATTACTTTTAGTGCTAACAAATCATGTATTTCTGATAGCTTTTTTCCTTCTCTCATTCTCTTATATATTCCATAGATGTTTTTTACCCTTGCTTTTATCTCATGGGGAACATTCTTATTTTCCAAAAGCGAGTGGATATTTTCTAACATCTCTTGTAAACAATCTTGACTGTCTTCTTCTATTTCAAACCGTTTCTCTTCTATTCTTTTATATTCATCTGGATACAGATATTTCAAAGATAAATCTTCTAATTCCGTTTTTAAGGTATGTGCACCGATTCGATCTGCTAAGGGAACATATAGAAGTAGCGTTTCTTCTGCATTTTCTTTTTGCTTTAATTCTGATTTATATTGTAAGGTCCTCATATTATGAAGTCTATCTGCAAGTTTTATAATGATAATTCTTACATCGTCTGTTATACTTGTTATTATCTTTCTAGTATTAGCCATATTTTGATCTAATTTTGTAGCAAAGTTCATTCGGCTTATTTTAGTTACTCCTTCTACTAAATGTGCAACTGTTTCATTAAAATTCTCAGCAATTTCTTCTTTTGTTATTTCTGTATCTTCTAAGGTATCATGTAATAATGCTGCACAAATTGTATCTCGATCTGCATGCATTTCCGCTAGAGTATAAGCTACATTTAACGGATGAATTATATAATCTTCTCCACTTTGTCTTTTCTGTCCTTTATGCAACTCCTCAGCAAAATAATACGCTTTTTTAATTATATCTATTTCTTCTTCATTATATTCAGCTACTTTTGTGAGTAAATCATTTAATGTTAAATTATTCATATCCACCTCCTAAAAACAAAAAGACACCATGGTGTTACCATAGTGTTCCGCATTCTTTGATAAAGCATGAAGATAATTGCATGATAAAAGAAAGTAATATTAAATCAATAAATTTGATATTTATTCTTTCTTTAACAATACATTCCATAACTTTACCTCTTTAAATATTAGTAATAAAGTTATCATTAATCTTTTTGCATGTCAAGATTCTTTTATAATTCTTTTAAATAAATATTTCTTGTCCCTCTTTCAAAGTTTTTTGTATTTATTAATTTAAATTTATCTTTTTCTAAATTTCTAATTGAATACATATTATCTGGATGAACTGTTACTACAGCATATCTATATCCTTTTTTTCTTGAGATTTCATCTAATTCTCTTAACATTTGATATTGTAAATTATTTCCTATATAGTTGGGATTAACAAACATAGGACCATAATCTATTACTTCTTGCACCTTATAGTTTAATCCAAACTTTATTAGTGATTTTTTTGTTGCTGGAATTATCATCATAGAACAAATGGGAATTTCTTTACTATAATATACCCATATTTTAGAGTTTTCTTGCAATAGCAATTCTATATCTTCTTTCGTAAAGTCACCTAACCATTCAGGATCATTCATCTTTTCTTTTACTTGTTCCCTGAATTTTATGTATTGGTCTATATTTATTTTTTCTACTACTATTAAATCCTTTATATTTATTTTATTCCAATCTAGACTTTTTCTTATTTCTTTTATTTTTTCTTTTTCTTCTTTATATTCTTTTCGTGGTTTTACAAAGTTTCTAGAGCCACGTTTTTCCTCTTTATATCTTGGAATCAATTGAACATGAAAATGATTCATTGGTCCGTCACACATCGTACATAGATATATGCTTTCTGCCTGATATACTTCTTTTAATACACTCATTACTTTTTTGGCAAAAGTATAAATATTTTTACATAATTCGTCTGGTAATTCTAGCATATCTTTATAATGTTTTTTCGTGGAAATAATAGTATGACCTCTTGCTCTAGGATTATTACATAGAAAACATTCTATTTCTTTATCTTCATATAGCATTTGATTCTTGTTATCTCCATAAACGATATGGTTGTGTTCTCTGTCATAGCAAGTTGGACATATTCCTCTATCGGTTAATTCTTTATTGGTTATTTTTTTCATATTATTACTCCATCATTTATCATTTTTATATAATACATTAATATCTACAGCTGTATTAATTCCATCTATTCTTCCGTCTTGGCATAACTGCCACATTACGTAATCCGAATCATAGTCGGTTTCATCTGTATAATGTGCTAACCATACGTCGTAATCATGATATTTCCAAATGCTATTTAGATAGTTTTTACTTCCATAAAGCATACCATCATATCCTGCATTTTCAATCTTTTCTAGAAAACTTTCTGCTACTTCGTTTAATCCGAATAGACTTAATTGCATTTGATTAAAGCTGTTATAGCATTCCCAGTCGAATGCAATCGGTAATGTAAGTTTATAGTTCTGTACTTGTTCTAGTACCCAGTTTGCTTGCTTTTTAGCTTCTGTATTACTATCTGCATATGAATAAAAATATACACCTACTTTTAAATCGTTTTTTATAGCATTTTCTATATTCTGTCTGAAGTATGGGTCTAAATTGTATTCTCCTCCTACACCTTGTTGTGATCCTACTCTAATCATTACAAAGGTCGCTCCCGCATTTTTTACTTTTGCAAAATCGATTTCTTCTTGCCATTTTGATACGTCTATTCCGATTTCTGTATTTTCTTTTTATGGGTTTCTACCACCTCATTAAATGCTGTTACAACTGGCTCTTCTACAGTCTCTGATTCTGTTGTTGACTCCACTTGAGGAGTTGGCTCATATACATTTAAAGTAAAATTTACTTTCTCTTCATTGTTACTACTATCTGTTGCGATATACGTTAAATTATATGTTCCTGCTGTATTTAAATCATATGTTCCTTCTATTCTACAATTTGGACTACTATCGTAGTTATCTGCACAAAGAATTTCTTCTTCTAAGTTTAATTTGCTTCCTACTTTCGCACTATAACTACCAGATAACCAAATTAACGGTTCTTCTTGATCTACTATTTCAATATCAAAAACACCTTTTCTTTTTCTTCCTTGTTCATTTTCATAAATGAAAGTTATTTCTTGTTTTCCTAATTTTTCTGTATTTATTTTTTTATTCGTTATTACTTTTCCTTCTATTGAGGAAATAAAATCACTGACTTTTTTTTGACTATAGACATCTATTTTTAGATTATCTACTAATTTATATCCTGAGGTGTCTAGTTTAGGTTCTGCAGTTATTAATAGTACACTTCCTATTATTATTAGTATGATGCCAACTAAAGTAATTACTATTATTCTTTTCTTTTTCATAAATCACCTCTAATAGCTGATATTGTATATTTTCTTTTACACTATTTTAAACAGAATTTATTATATTATACTATTTATTAGGTTTTTATTTCGTATTTATAGCTTTCTTTATTTTAATTATAGCTTATTTTGTATAAAAATAAAATATCCACAAGAGATGTGAATATTTTATTTATTGTTTTTTATACTTTCCACAGATTCTGTTAATTTTTCAAAGGTAGATGCTCCTGGAATTGTTAGTTTAATAATTGAATCTTTTACTATAAATGTATTAGGATAAGAAATAATTTCAAATTTTGAGAAAAATTCTCCGGTATTATCCAATAGCACAGGGAAATCAATATTTCTTTGTTTAATTATCTTTTTAATTTTTTTAGAACTTTTTCTTTCTAATTTTGGAGACACTACACTAAGTAGTACTACTTCTTGTTTGTTTTTATCATAATGTTCATATAGCTTCTCTAACTCTTTGATTTCTTTCTTACAGGCTACACAGTCAGTAGACCAGAAATGTAATAATACTACTTTGTCTTTATAATCTTTCCAGTTATGAGTTCTATCATTTTGATCTTTTAATATAAACTTTTCTACTTTGTAACTTGTCTTGTTATTAGTAGTTGTGGTTCCTGTTTTGCAGCTAGCCAATCCAGTTTCTTCGTCAATTCCACAATTTTGTTCTAATTTTGAGGAAGTAGTAATGTCTATATTGGTAATTAAAATATAGCTTCCTACTAAAATTAGTAATATTCCTCCTACTTGTATTATTCTTTCTAAGATATATTGTTTTTTCTTTAAAAAAATTAGTACTTCTCCTGTAAATAATCCTAATATTAGGAAAGGAATGATAAAACCAATGGCATAAATTAAAACCAATAGATTTCCTATCAACATGCTTTCAGCACTACTTGCCATGATTAATACTGATGATAATGCTGGACCTACGCATGGTGTCCAAGCAAAACTAAATAGAAACCCCATAATAAATGCTACTACTGGATTCATTTTATTAGGGTTAATATTTACTTTTAATTTTTTTTCTTTCTGCAAGAATTTAAAATTGATTATTTTTAATTGAAATAATCCTAATACTATAATAATTATTCCACCGATAATAGCAATTATTGATTTATATTCTTTTAAAAAGCTACCGATTACAGTGAATGATAGCCCTAGAATAAAGAATGACATAGATATTCCTAATACAAAAAATAGTGTGTATAAAAATACTTTTTTTCTTTTATATATTATTTTACCTTCTTTTGTCTTTTCCTTGGCGCTTCCTGCTAGATAACCCATATATAATGGTAATAGCGGTATGACGCAAGGAGAAAAAAAAGAAATTAGTCCTTCTAGTAGGACGGCAGATCCTTGAATTATAAAGTTCATTTGTTACCTCCTTATTATTTATACCTACTATATTTTAGCAAAACTTATGTTTTTAGACAAGAAAAAAGTCCTGACGGACTTTATATTTCGATCTCTTCTATATTTTTGGTTCCTTTGTTCATTACTTTGTAATATATTAAAATACTTCCCATCAATAATATGACTATTAACATTCCTTTTAGTATAGATAGTGGTATTAATACTACCTTATTTAAATAATATATACCCCCACCAAGGATTACTGCAATAATCATTGAAATGGCCATAGAGAAGAATGTATTCTCATTTCCTCTTAAAGCATTTAACTCATCTTCCCAGATAAGTTTTGGATTTATTGTATCTAGATATATTCCTAAATACGTAAAGAAGATACATGATAGTAATGAGACTAAGGCAAAGATTAGAAAATCAATTAATGTTGCCTCTAAATAATATGAAATAATTAATAAATAAACAAAATTAAATCCAAAACTTATTATAATTGAAACTAAGGCTTTTATATTTAATTGTGTTTTATAATTTATTGGAATATATTTCATAAATTGAAAATGTTTTCCTTCTCTTGAAATAGAACTTGAAGCAATACTGTTTGCGGTGGTAAGAATTGCAGATATGGCAAAAATAGAAATAAATATTACTAATAGACCAAGAGCTTCTTGTTGCTTATAATGATTTACAAACTCTAAAATAATATTATCTTGCCCTTGAATTAAATAAATTAAAATAATCACTATTGGCCATAATAAGTTACTTAAAATGCAATTACTAAAAAAGGCTGGTGTTCTTGTTAATAATTTTAATTCTTTCATTAAATATGTTTTTTTATAGTTTGTTTTTTTAGTATTGAATAATGCTTTAGTAATACTTTCTTTTTGATGGACTGCATTATTACTAATTCTTTTTACCCCTAGAATATAGAATTTGTCAGCTAGCATCATAAATACTACATAAGCAAAAGCATTAATTATTAAATAAATTAAAAATGCTCCGATATTTGTATTAGAAACTGCTTCTACTAAAAAATAAGTACTAGGAAAAATATAATTCATAACGTCTATGAACCCTATCTGTCCGGTAGCAAGCATTTTAACAAATTCTGTAATGCTATCGTTGTTTACATAACCTATTGCTATTATACCAATGATGATAATGAATCCCAATAGTAGTAAAGTTAATATGTTATTTTTATTTTTTATTAACTTAGTAAATCTCATAATTAATAATGTAATGATTCCACAATAGACTAGTGGTAGAAGTGGAAGAGTAAATACTCCGATAATGCTCATTAGAATTGTTAGTATATTAAAATCTGTTACTATTAAAAATCCTAAAAATGCAGCTAATAAGAATAGAAATTCCATAAGACTTTCACTAATTAATACTGCCATGAATTTAGATGAAATTAAAGTTTTTGGGTTTATTGGTAATGGTAATATATGTTCAATATCTCCAGCAAAATAAAATGTGTTTAACACGATATTAAATCCGAATATCATTGAGAATATACATATAAATTGGATTACTAACAATAATCCATTTCCAATATTTCCAGCATATAGAGGATTAGATAAAATTTCTTCTTGTATTCCTACTGTTGTTGTTCCTACTAGAAAGGCCATTAACAAAAAACAAGGAATAAAAATAAATATTGTCGCGATAATTCCTAAAGTGATATAGAACTTGACTTTACTTTTCTTTTCAGACTTTGGCATTTCTCCAGATAATAAAAATGTTCTTACTAGTTTAGCGTACGTTTTCATCTTGAACCATCCTTAAGAAAATTTCCTCTAAGTCCTTTTTACTATATGTTTTCTTTAACTCTTTTAATGTTCCTTGATAAATTATTTTTCCTTCTTTAATGATGATAACTCTATCACAAAGTTTTTCTGCAACTTCTAAGACATGCGTTGAAAATAGTACAGTATGTCCCTTTTTTGCATGTTCTTTCATCATCTCTTTTAACTGATGTGCTGACTCTGGATCTAATCCGATTAATGGCTCATCTAATATCCATACACCTGGTTCATGTATTAAGGCAGCAATTACCATCATTTTCTGTCTCATACCATGAGAATAACTAATCATTTCAGATTCTAAAATATCTTCTAGTCCAAATGCTTTTGTTAACTCTTTAATTCTCTCTTTTCTTTTTGTTGTACTTACTTCATAGATATCAGCAATTAGATTTAGAAATTCAATCCCTTTTAGTCTTAAAAACATATCTGGGCTATCAGAAATATATCCGATATTTTTTTTTGCTTCTAGAGCATCTTTATCAATATCATATCCAGCAACCGTTATCTCTCCACTATCTTTCTGATAAATTCCTGTTAATAGTTTTAGTGTTGTTGTTTTTCCACTACCATTAGGTCCGATAAACCCTACGATTTCTCCAGGATTTACTTCAAAAGAAATATTATCTACTGCTTTATTTGTTTCATTAAATACTTTGGTTACATTTTTTACCTTTATCATATTCTTCCTCCTATTGTTATTTTAATACCTATACCTTACTTTAAGTCAAGTTTTCTACTTATATTATTGACCATTTGACAGAAAAAAAAACATCTTTCGATGTTTATAGCATATTTTTTTTCTTTAATAATAATGCAACAATTAAAGATACTATTACTGCAAGTAATATAATAATGACAAATGCATTACTTATATTTCCAATTGCTCCTAATGGTACATTCATACCTAAAAAAGAAGATATCATTGTTGGAATAGATAATACAATAGTAGCCGCTGCTAAAAACTTCATAGCAATATTTAAATTATTAGAAATAATCGTTGCATAAGTATCTGTTACTGACGATAAAATATCTCGGTAGATACTACTCATTTCTATTGCCTGCTTGTTTTCAATAATTGCATCTTCTAACAAGTCTAGGTCTCCTTCATATAATGGTAATATAATTCCTTTTGATAATTTTTCTAACACTACGTCGTTAGCTTTTAATGAAGTCATAAAATAAACTAGAGTTTTTTCAATTTCTAATAGTTCTATTAAATCTTTATTCTCAGTTGATTTCTTTAAAACTTTTTCTTTTGCTTCAATATCGTTATTTACTTCTTTTAAAGCCTTCAAATAAGTAGAAGCGCTTTTTAATAATATTTGTATTAAAAACCTAGTCTTTTTTGCAGTTCTAAAATCTTTTACTACGTTTCTTTTAAAGTCATTTAATAATGTTGTTTTCTTTACTGAGACAGTAATAATATAATTATTATTTGTAATAATAATTCCTAAGGGATAAGTTTTATACTTATGTTCTCCTTTTTCCTCCAAATGAGGAATATCTATGACGATTAGAGTAGCATTGTCTTCTTGTTCTACTCTTGGTAGCTCTTCTGTATCCAGTAGTTTCATAATCAGATCTTTATCTACTCCAGTTCTATTTACTACTTTATCAATTTCATCTGTTGTTGGTACAATTAAATCTATCCAACAATCAGCAGTCATCTTTTTTACTTTTTTTGTTTTCTTCTCTACTGCGCTAGTTTTATATATTTTTAACATAATACCACTCCCTTCTTTTTGCTTGCTATATTATATCATATTTCTTGTTATTTTAAAACCTTTTCCATAGAAAAAAGAACTATTTGGTAGTATAATTTAGCATTTAGCGTTTGTACAAAAAAAGCAACATCGCTTTTAGATATTGCTTTTAGTTACTTTCACCTAGTTTTACATCTACAGTGTTTTCTTTTCCATCTCTAATATAAGTAATCTTTATTGTATCTCCAGCCTGATGTTGATATAATTCATATCTTAGGTATGCAGAATCTTTTACTTCTTTGCCATCTATTTTAGTAATAACATCTCCTGTTGTTAAACCTGCATCATATGCTCCAGATCCTCTTTCTGCTTGAACCACCACTACACCTTCTGTAATATTTCTATCGATATTAATTTGATTTCTATATAATCCTGCGGTGTCGCTTGCATTTATCATAGAAACTCCTAGTACTGGCCAAGAAATTTCTTCTCCCTTTTCTAGAGACTCAATATGATTCATAGCATATTCAATTGGTATAGCAAATCCCATTCCTTCAATATCATCATCTACTAGTTTTAAAGAGCAAATACCAATTACTTCTCCATTAGCATTTAGTAATGGTCCTCCGCTATTTCCTGGATTAATTGAAGCATCAAATTGTAGTACACGCATTACCCAGTCATTTCCTGTTGTCGTATTTGTAACACTGACAGATACCATACGATCTTTTCCAGAAAGGATTCCTGATGTTACAGTTCCTTGATACTCTTCTCCCATCGGTGTACCTACAGTAAATATAGTATCACCTAAATTCATATCTTCACTTGTTCCTATATTAGCAACCATAGATACGGCACTTTTATCAATTCTTAATACTGCTAAATCTAGATATTCATCTCCCCCTAATACTCTAGCCTCTACTTCCGTATTATCTGCCATAGTTACTTTAACATTGTCAGCTCCTTCTACTACATGATAATTTGTTAGTAAATATCCATACTTATCATCTGTTTTGTAGACAAAGGCTGAGCCAGTGGACGATAACGTATCCTTCTGATAAGCGGATACCATTGCTACTGCATCATATATTTTATCTACTGCTGCTGCTAGAGAATTCTTCTCATATACTTGAGTATCATTTCTTGTCACAACGGTATTTCCTGTTGTTCCTAAGATTTGGCTTACTAGAGGTGTCCATTTTAAAAGGGCAAACATGATAATTCCACCCATGATAAAAGAAAATACTACTAAAAATATTGTTTTTAAATTTTCTTTCTTTTTCACTCGTTATCTACGCTCCTTTCAATTCCCGATAACTCTTTCCAGTTTTCTGGGAATCCCATTCTATGTAATACTTTTTCTATTTTTATAGATGTCAAATTATAATTTAATGTTTGAATCACATTCTCTAATTCAATCGTCATATTTTTAAAGTCTTCTGCTATTAGCATTTGGCGCATAATAATTAGAAGGGCAAACAAATCTTGTTTACCATATATATATTCTCCATTTTCTTTTGGTATATCTAATAGTTGATGATATATGGTGTCATCGATTTGCTTTTGTGTTTTATTTTCATAAAGAATGTCTTCGTGTGCACATAAATTTCTATAATTGGCAAGTATTGGTAAGTATACTAAAAGATCGTCTACTTCTACATTATAGATTTTACTTATCTCTTCTTGATCTTCTGGCTTTAAGATAGAAAACATTTCACTAACAATACCAAATGACAAAACTTTCACTAAAATCCACAAAGGAATATATCCATAGTTAGATACATAATGCAGAGTTGCAGAATGCTGACTACCGTTTACACGAATCTGTCTTTTCATCTTTTTTAACAAATCATTTACTTGTCGCTGTCTAGATACATCATGTGTAAAGTTTTTAGCTCTTAAATAATCTCTTTCACGATATCCATATTTTTTAGATAATTGATATGATGTTATTGATTTTAGGTTGTTTTCAATTACTAATAAGTATTTAAAAATTACATTACGAAAAGACCTGTCAAATAAGAATAGACTGTATAACTCTTCAAATGTGGTACCCGGAATAAACTTTTTCTCATCTTTTGATTTATAAAAAAGATGGCGATATCCATTTAAGAAAAAATAATTTTCTCTTAAAAGAACTTGCTTAGCATATTTTTCATCTTGAATTACCATTCCCTTATGTTTAAATATTTCAATTTGTTCATTTAGATTTTTAAACTGCTTTTCTATCATAATTCTCACCTATTATTGATTATACCATATTCTGTTTTGAAAAGTATGAAATTTTTGTGAATTTATGTGATATAATAATACTAATCTTTTTATAAGGAGGGGATTTATGCCAGCTAGTGTTACTCATGCTTATTTTGCAAGTGATGTCTATGATACATTACCGGCAAATATTAAAAACCATCTTTCTGTTCCTAGACTTAGAATGTTTGCGCAAAGTACTGATTCTTTTCTTTTTTACCGATTATTTTCTTTAAAATCTAGTCATGGTTTACGAAAATTTCAGCATACCTTTCATGTATCTAAAAGTCAGGACTTTTTTATTAACCTTATTCAATTTATCAAGGATGAACATTTAGAAAAAGATGTTGACACCTGTTCCTTTTTATGTGGTTTTATTTCTCACTATGTGTTGGATTCCACTATGCATCCTTTTATATTCTATAAAACTGGTAAATTTCGTAAAAATGATCCTAGTACTTATAAATATAATAGTCTTCATACCTTAATGGAAGTTTACTTAGATAATCATCTTATACTTACTCGTGAAAAACACAGTCCTTATACATTCCCTGTTAGTAATTTTTGTTTTGATTTAACACCTTTTTCAGAAGAATTAAATCATAGTATTTCTTACACCTTTAATAAAGTATTTCAGCTACAGAATATGGATACTATCTATTTTGAATCCTTGAAAAATATGAAGTTTGCCTTAAAAAACTTTCGCCAAGATAGACTTGGGCTAAAAAGACTAGGTTATAAATTTATAGATATGTTTACACCTAGGAAATGGATACGATTAGAATATGTTAGCTA
The DNA here is from genome assembly GCA_944372055.1 of uncultured Bacilli bacterium. Classification (GTDB taxonomy): domain Bacteria; phylum Bacillota_I; class Bacilli_A; order RF39; family UBA660; genus Faecimonas. The sequence goes on from CALVYF010000016.1 coordinate 13,929, forward strand.
TCATGTTTCTATGAAGACTCCTTTTGATTTTTTAAATTTTAAACATCGTATATGGAGAAATCCTACAACTTATTCTATCACTAGTAAAGAGTCTTTTTACGATTTGTATGTTAAAGCTCTTAAGTTAGCAAAAAAGATTATTGAAGACACTTTTCTTTATTTAAAAGGAGAAAATATTGACTTAAAAATGGTTTATACCAATTTAAGCTATACAACTGGTCTAGATTGTAATTTAAAAAAGAAACTAAAGTATTTTGAATTTTAGTTTCTTTTTGTATACTTTCTTATTTTTTTCTCATACTAATTCTAGGTGATATTATGTTTTATAGATATGAGATTAAAAATAATGGGATAGAGAATATTTTATATTTATACTTAACTATGAATTATGAGTTTTCTAAAGAATTAAGTAAAAATGCTGATGATGGAGAATTAAAACGTCGCACTACTAATTTTATCCGAAATCATGGAATTCAATTCGATGGTAATAAAGTTTATTTAGTCATTGATGGAATTGTTGTGAAAGCATTCCAAATACCTAAGGGAGAAGATATTAACAGAGAAAATAATAAGAATACTTTTGATGACTTAAATTATATGGTTACCGTTCAGTTAGAAGATCAGTCTATTATTGAGATTTCTTTACAAGAATTTTTACTTGGTGCTCTAGCAACGAATATGGTTCCTAACTTATCTATTGAAGTACTCAAAGCGATGGCCATTTTATATCGTACCTATGTATTTAAACAGATGAAAGAAGAAAAACTTGTTTCTTCTAGTAATAATTTCTTTATATATAAACCTATCGATTATTATAAAATTGCTTTTGCCCCTGATTATGATAATATAGTCGCAACTCTAAAAGAAGCCCTTAGACAAACTGATGGCATGTTTGTTACATATCAAGGAGAATATATTTTACCGTTTATTCATGTATGCAATTTTGGATATACCCTAGAAGATTCTAGGTATCCTTATCTTTCTTCTGTTCCTAGTTTATGGGATGCTACTTCTCCTTTTTACGTTGATACTATTTCTTTTTCCTATGATTTGTTAAGTAGTATTTTTCACTTTACTATTACTAAAGATAGTGAATTTAAGATTAGTGAAATTTCTCCTTATGGTAAAGTTTTGAAATTGTCTATCGCAGGGCAAGAGATAGATGGTGGAAAATTTATGCAATTATTACATTTAAAATCACAATTCTTATCTATCATTTTAAATAAATATGATATCTCGATTATTACTAAAGGTTGGGGAGATTTTTTAGGCCTTAGCCTATGGGGAGCCTGTCATTTAGCGGATAACGGTTGTAGTTATGCTAATATTTTATCCTATTATTTTCCTAAAGTTAGAATTTGTGAATACGTAAAAGAGCTTTCCTAATGAAAGCTCTTATTTTTTTGATTGTAACGTAGCTAATGCTTTATCTGCATCTTTATTCATTTCTATTATGGTTCTTAAGTATTTAGAATATCCTTCTACAGTAGATATAAAATCTTCTAGTTCTTCTATGTTTAGATTTTTAGTAATATTATTTACCGTTATAGTAGCTTTTTCTAATTCTTTAGCAATTTCTTCCACTTGGTCATAAGTCATAGTTCCTATCATTCGCCTAATTCCTCCATTTGTGGATTTTTACTTAATTCTAGTTGCACTTGCTTTGACTTTTCTACTACAACATTTCGATATTCTTCTATCTTCTCAATATTAGCGATATTGGTAGAATTAGGCCAGGCTGCCTTCATCTTGCTAATACATTCGAATATTTTGTTAATTGCATTAGCATAGTCATTATAATTCATACCATTCCTCCTATATTAATATAATTCTTGAACCATTTTTTAAATCTGTTTCTCGGATAGTTTTATTTACGTCATATACTTCTCCGGTTTCCATACTATAGAAATTACTTTCTTCCTTAATAATATAATCGTTATCAGTAAGTTCAAGGAGACCTTCTTCAATTAATTTTTTAACAGTTCCTACTTTTTTATTGATTGGTATATATAAATCGTAGTTTTTTTCTATTAAAGGAATTGATAATTCAATTAATATTTTATTTTTGTTCATTATACCATTCTCCTTACTCTTCTGTTATCCATTTTGTTAACTCTGCTTTACCTTTTGTAATCACATATCCAAAGTTTGCTTCCACTTCTGCACGTAATATTCTACTGCTAGTTGTTACTTTTAAGGTAAATTGATTAGCAATACCATTTCCTAACCAAATTCCTTCGGATAAAGATACATTGTTTTTAAACCAAGATTCATAATTAATTGTTTTAATATTATCAATAGTATCTACTATAATAAATTTAACATTATTCTTTGATTTTACTTCGTCTAATAATGCTGTTATTTTTCCCTTATTGGTTATATCTAGCTTATTTAATATACTATTCATATTTAAAATCATGCAAATATGTATAGATTTTGTATCTTCGTAAATTTCATTTAAAGTGTTTTCTAGTTGTTCTGCATCACTACACTTTATATTTCCTAAATTATTTTTATTTAGAATATTATTGGCATCAATTACATGACATGTTATTCCATCTCTTGACTGAAGTAACTTCATCCAAGTTTCCAAAAATTGTGTATTAGAAGATATATCTTCTCCCGTAATTGTATACATTCCTGTTGTTGTTAAATTGATGGTGGTGATTGCTAAAGTTTCTTTGCTTATTCCTACAGGAACTTGTTGTAAATTAACAAAAGAATTCTTTAGTAGTGATGAGGTTACAACTTCTGGAAGGATTGGAACACTTTTTGCCTGATATTCACAAATTGTCTGTAATTTCTCACAAATAATTTTTACATATTCTGTTAATTTTTCTTCCTTATAGGCATAAGCTGTTTGGAACTCGTATATTCCTTCTAAAGAAATTAGACCACGTCCATATACTTTTGATGGTTCTTTCTTCCTTACACCAGCAATAATAGTTCCATAATCGGAAGCATCATTAAATTGTAATACTACGTTTTGCTTAAAGTTTTGTCTTAGACGATAACGTACTGTATTCGGACCATTTGTACTTAATATAAAGATTACACCATATTTTAAACAATCCCTTGTAATTTGTCCCATTAACTCTTCATATTCATTATAAGTGTCTAAAAATCCTTCTACATTATTAATCATTACTATAATTGATGGTATTTGCTTTCCACCATGACTGATATAAAAGTCGTAAGAACCGTTATAATCTACAAATAGTTTTTTTCGTTCTTCAATAATCTGATTTAACATTTTAAATAAGTTATCTATCTTTTCTTTTTCGGTTGATAAAATTACATCTCCAACATGAGGTGCATTTCTAAACATTGTTAAAGTTTCAGCCCCAAAATCTAGTATATAGAAATTTACTTCTTTAGAATCATGAGAAGTAATTGTTGAATATATAATACTAGATAGCATTAACTCTTTTCCGCTTCCAGCACTACCATAAACAATAGTATTTCCTTCTTTAGATATTGGTAACGTTAATAGCATTTGTCGTTGATTATCAGGGTCATCGTATTCTCCTATAATAGGATTAATATTATTTGTTGCTGCTTGATAATTATATTTTTCTTTTAATTCTTCCGTATAAATCATATTAGGAATTCTTGGTAACCATAGCTGTGGAATACTTACATTTTCTTCTTTTGCTGTTTGTACGATATAATTGACAATATTCGTAATTTCTTCTCCTTTTGATTCTACAACAATATCGTTTTGTTTCGTATCAAAAGTTTTGATGTAGTTTCCTACGTTATCTAAGAAATTTACAGACTGATCTACTTTTTTCTTTCTTTTTTCAGTTGGGTAGTATTGTGCTCCTGCCCAGGCTGCTTGTCCTAGTGCGAATAGTTCATTATAACCTACTTGTAAATAGAATCTTCCTGGATTTTTTAGTGATGCTGCATCTGGACATTTAATCATATCCATACTATCTGATTTGTCTTGTACTTTTAAACAAACTCTAAATTTTGAGTTTGACCAAATCTGGTCATTAACTACTCCTGCTGGTTTTTGTGTTGCTAGAATCAAGTGAACGCCTAAAGAACGTCCAATACGAGCCGTTGATATTAATTGATCCATGAATTCTGGACGCTGATCTTTTAATTCAGCAAACTCATCACTGATAATAAATAAATGTGATACTGGCTGTTTTACTAATCCTTTTCTATAAAGTGATTGGTATTTATAAATATCAATTGTACTTTCATTTAAATTATCTCTTGCAGCATTAAATATTCTTTGTCGTTTTCTTAGCTCACTTTGAATAGAAGCAAGAGAACGATTCATTTCAATCGTATCTAAGTTTGTAATAGTACCGGCTAAGTGTGGTAGTTTTATACCAGTTTCTTTATTCTCAAAAGCACCAGTTAGTCCACCACCTTTATAGTCAATTAATACAAATGATACTTCATATGGATGATAGTTTAGAGCCATAGATAAAATATAAGTAATAATAAATTCAGATTTACCACTACCAGTCATTCCAGCAATTAATCCATGTGGACCATAAAATTTTTCATGTAAATCTAGTTTAAATAATTCCTGGTGTTTATCTACTCCTACAGGTGCTGCTAAAGATTTGGTTGGATCGTTTGATTTCCAACGATTTAAGATATTTAATTGTTCAATCATACCTACGTTATACATTTCTAAGAAACTTAGGCTTCCTGGTAGACTTTGATTTTCTTTTGATATATCAATTGGAATATTTGCTAATATTTTACAACATTCATAGATATTTAATCCTTGATCAAAGTCTGCAATAAACTCTTTTTGTTTGTTAGAAACTAGTTCATTTTCAAACACTCCAGATTTTTTATCACCAATACTGATAAATGTTTTACATTCATTTGGAATGTTTACAAGACGCGGACTAACAACAATTAAACTGAATCCAATATTTAATTCTAAACCGCAAACATCTTTTATTAATTCTATATCACGGACCATTTTATAATCGTCTGTGATAATCATATAATATGGTTTATATTTTGTATAATCTAACGTATTTAATTCTCGTTTTCCATTATTATCTCTATATTTTCTAGCTTGAATTTCTTGTTCTAATACTAAAGATATTTCCTTTGCTTCATCTAAGTTCGTAGCAAAATAGCGAGTTTGTCTATCGTTACTCCAACAATGTGGTAAAACTTTTAAATAATCCCATGTCGATTCATTTTTCTCATTTGTTAAAAGAACAATTTTTAAATCTTCATAACTATGATAGGCAATCATCTGTAAAATTAGTCCTTCAATAAAGGATTGTTTAATCGTTGCCATACCAATAATTGCTGTTACTCTGTTTCTTACAAAAGATAATGAAATAGGAACATTTTCTAAGGTATGTGATTCGGCTCCTAGCTTATAGACTTCTTTTAGTAAATTATCATCTTGTAGTGAAAAATGTTCTTCTGGAAAGCTTAGATTTCCTTGTAATTCTGCATTTCCCATTCCTAACCGTAAGTCTAGGAAATCGTTTTGCTCTATTTCTCTTTCCCATAAATTTCTTTTTTTACTATAGATTATATCTTTTGTAACATTTAACGGAACATAGTTATCAATTAATATCTGACGTTGTACTTTCATTTCAGTATCAATTAGTTTTCTCTTTTCTTGTATGTATTGAGTATATCGTTCTTGACGTAATTTTTCTTTTTTCTTTTTTTGTTTTCTTTGATATCGTTTTTGCATAATTGGCCATAACAACATTGTCATTAACATAGCGAATGACATAATTAATGTTGGCATAGCCGTTGATAAATCTCTTGTACCATCAATTACTCCTACTAGAGCAGAATATCCCATCGCAACAGACATCATTGCCATAGTCATCATAGGTCCTAATGTATAGATTAATGGGGTTTTATCGTCTTCTGCTTTTGAAGGAGGGGGATCTATCTTGATATTTACTGGTTCGATCATTGTTTTAAATCTTGGTGCTCTAAAGAAATAGTCATCTTCCTTAAAAAATTCGATTCCCTCTTCATCTGGATTATCTACTTCTACTTGATTCTGTACAATTGGATATTGTATTTCGAAGGTGTTCATATCAAATTTTAGAAAATTCCCAATATTATTTACTAGAATAGAATCTTTCATTACTATTACTTTTAAGCCCATGATAAAAACTATATCGCCGTATTCTAATGGCTTTGTTCCGATCGCGACGTTGTTCGCATAAGTTCCATATTTACTGTTTAAATCTTGAACTACCCATTTTCCTTGATTATAAATCAATCTAGCATGTTGTTTAGATACTAATGGATAATTATAATTAATATGAGCTCTAGAATCATTACCAATAATCAGTTCTCCGTCTTTCTTTAAATGCAACCATTTAACATTTTCATCCATAGTTGGGGAACAGTATAAAATTACATATTCATTGTCTGTATTTATTTTTAGGAAAAACAAACTATAATCTTTTAATATGGCTGATTCTACTTCTTTATCTCCAGACATGATTTTAGTTTCGAAATCACTCTTTATTTTCCACTGACCATTATATTCTTCTACATTAATTAAGTTTCTTACATTTCCAAGATAGTCATTATCTGTAATCCAATAATTTCCTGATACCTTGGTTGGCAAAGTAAAATTATAGATTTTGGTCTTTTTTATTAATCTAACAATCACTTTATCACCAACCTTGTCCTATCTTTTTACTCTAGCTTAATTATATCTTTTTTTTTACGTTTTTACAACACATATTTTATTTGCTTTGTCTTTTTTAGATAATTGATGATTCCGTTTGTAATAGATTGTGCCAATTTTTTTTGATATTCTTCCTCTTGTAATAACGTTCTTTCTACAGGATTAGATAAGTAACCACATTCTACTAAGACTCCCGGGGTTGTTGTATTACGATACATATATAAGTCTGTTGTTTTAATATTTCTATTACTATTTAAATCTTTTTTAAATCTATTCATAATGGATTGAGCTAAAACTTTATTTTCTTTATTTATTGAGTTATATAGTACTTCCGCTCCTTTTAAAGTACTATCGTCATACCAATTAATGTGAATTGATATATATAAATCACAATTTTTCTCTTTTATAAGTAATAGCCTTCTGTATAAGTCTCCTCTTTTTTTTGCCGAATCATAGATTGAAGATAAATCCACATCTCTTTTTCTTGTCATATAAACAATTGCGCCATATTTTGTTAGTTCTTTTTCTAATTCTTTTGCTATTTCTAAATTTATATCTTTTTCTAAGATATCACCATAATATGTGCCACTATCTCTTCCTCCATGTCCTGGATCTACCATAATAATTGTATCCTGTAATGGTAAAGACTGGGCTGAGATTATCTGTATAGAAAATATGAATAAACATAACATAACTAGCACTATACTCTTGAATTTTTTCTTTAGCATAAACTCACCTACTAATTATATGCACTTTAGGCATTCACCTATACTCTATTCTTTTCAAAGAATACATTATATTGGTGAGATATGATGATAAATAATTTTTTAGAGTTATCACCTGTGATGCAAGCTTTTTTAGCAACTCTTTTTACTTGGCTTGTTACAGCACTCGGAGCAGCAATTGTTTTCTTTTTTAGGGAAGTTAAAAAAAGTATCATGGATGCTTTATTAGGGTTCTCAGCAGGGGTTATGATTGCGGCTTCTTTTTGGTCCTTATTAAGCCCAGCGATTGAAATGGCTAATAGTATGCAAATGATTTCATGGCTAGTTGTATTTTTAGGTTTCTTTAGTGGAGGCATTTTACTATTTTTAGGTGATAAACTTTATGATTTTATGCAAAGTAAGATAAAAAGAAATATTACTACATCTAGTTCCAATAGACTTAAACGTTGTCTTATGCTTGTTTTCTCTATTACATTACATAATATTCCTGAGGGTTTAGTTGTTGGTGTTGCATTTGGATCACTAGCTTATAATTTAGAAGGTTCTACGTTAGCTTCTGCTCTAACTCTCGCTCTAGGAATTGGTCTTCAAAATTTTCCAGAAGGAAGTGCTGTTAGTCTTCCTCTTAGAAGAGAGGGGTACTCCAGAAAAAAAGCTTTCTTTTTTGGTCAATTAAGTGGAATTGTCGAACCAATTTCTGCTGTTATTGGAGCTATTTTAGTATTAAAGATACAAGTACTTTTACCATTTTTACTTGCCTTTGCAGCTGGTGCAATGATATATGTTGTTGTAGAAGAATTAATACCAGAAAGTCAATCTAATAAAAAGAAAGACCTAATGGCTCTTTTTACTTTAATTGGATTCTCTGTGATGATGATTTTGGATGTTGCTTTAGGCTAAAAAAACTATTTCTGTTTTAGAAATAGTTTTTATTTTAAATATAAATTTTCTCCCTTTTTTAGGTAAATTCCATATAAATCATCTTTTGTACATGTATAAATCAATTTGGGAATAGATTCCTGGTTTTCTATATCATTGTTCTTCGTGTTTTCTTCTAAAGTTTCTGGTAATGGTTCTAATTGTTCTATATCAGAATTTTCTTCTGGTTTTGCAGTTATTCCTATATTTGTTATTTTTTGAAAATTATATCCATTGTCATTTATTACGTTTGTATTATCATCTATCCATAGGCATTCCTCTGGCTTTTTACCATTTATTATTACATAGTATCCTTTAGCATTCGCAAACCATCCAGGGCTCTGATACTTTCCCTTTGCGCATTCTATATGGCAATGATTTTCAGTCGCATTTCCAGATATCCCTTCTTTATAGAATGCTTCTTTTTGTTTTATTTTCTTTCCTACATATAACTTACTAATATCATTCGTATGAGCAAATAAAATTGTCATATAGTCTATTGTACCATCTGGGTATTCTACTGGGTTATTACTTTCTAGCCATACTTCATTAGCATCTTGTGTATATATCTTTTTTATCGTACCGGAAAATGGTGCATACACTTCTTCAATGCTCGTATTTTCTCCGGCATCATCAATCGCATAACTGTCTACATGTGTTCCTTCACCATATCCTTGTGTAATACGCATATTTTTTAATGGATAAATTGGTCTTTCCATTATTTTTCCTCCCTATTGATAATTTTATCTTTTGAAATTGTTATTGTATTTTTAGTAAGTAGGTCAGAGTGAGAGGCAAGTTTTCCCTCTAGGGATTTATATATAGTGTCAGCACCTATAAATGAGAAAAAGCCAATCCATAAACTAGTTGGAAGTGTGATATCTGTAAATGTGTAACAAAAGATGATTCCTATTAGCATGTTTATTATAAATGAATATACGCATAGAAATTTACTCGTTTTAAAACAGCTTTTTGTTTTCTGTACCACCGCACATGTAATCGCGCTAAGAGTGATGGAAATTACTAATAATTGTTGTAGAAATTCTAGATTTAGCATATTAATCACCTGCAGTATTATATGCTTTTTTTCTTTTATTGCCACAAAAAAAGCATCTTTCGATGCTTTTGAAACGGTTGTATTATAAATAGTGTTGGTGAACAATTTCACTACACTATTTTTATTTATTAAAAATGACATGTAGTCTGTTA
>CALVYF010000017.1 GCA_944372055.1 uncultured Bacilli bacterium
GGAGACAATGCTGGAGTATTATTACGTGGTATTTCTCGTGAAGAAGTTGAACGTGGACAAGTTCTTGCTAAACCAGGAAGTGTTACACCTCATCATAAATTCAAAGCTGCTGTTTATATCTTAAGCAAAGAAGAAGGTGGACGTCATACTCCATTCTTCACAAACTATCGTCCTCAGTTCTATTTCAGAACTACAGACGTAACTGGTGTTATCTCTTTACCAGAAGGTGTTGAAATGGTAATGCCAGGTGATAACGTTAACATGGAAGTTGAATTAATTCACTCAATCGCACTTGAACAAGGAACTAAATTCTCTATTCGTGAGGGTGGACGTACTGTAGGTGCTGGTAACGTTACTGAAATCGTTGAATAATGATTATAAAAACTAAGGAAACTCCTTAGTTTTTTATTGCAAAAAAATAAAAGATTGATATTAATCAATCTTTTTAATATTATCTAAATTTCCATGTAATTCTTTTACTTTCCAACCTTCTAATTCATCTAGATATGGTTCATAATAGCTATTTAATAGGTATATTTCTTTTTTGAAGTAAAAAGCAAATGCTATTTCAGCAAATGAATTAGGTCCAATGTAGTTTTTTATTCCGTTTTTTGTTGCGTTTACTATTAAAACAATATCTGTGTTTTTATCTTGAATTCTATCAAAATGTGCACGTGAGGCAATTTCCTTTGGTAATCCTTGCATACATTCTATAGGTAATAATACTTTGTAGTTTTTTTTTTCTAATTCATCTTTTATTTTTATTATTTCGTCTTTTACTTTCATACTTCCACAGAGTACTACTACTGTCTTTTTCATTTTATTCCCCTCCTGGTTTTGTTATTTATTTTTTACCGAAATTCTTATATAAGTTGTATGAAAAATTGTTTAGGACAATATCAAATTCACCAATATACTCTGTAATTGTTGCATTATAACCTAATTTCATTTCATTTAATCCACTAAATTTATTTTTTCTTTCAAATTCTCCTACTATGGCGTTCAGATTTAAATATTTTAAATGTTGTTTGTTATAATCGTCTATCATGCGCCATTTTAGTAAGTAATTAGGATTTAAGTTTGAATAATTTGTATCAAATCCATCGATGTATAAGAATGCCGAGTTATCATATTTTATTACGATTGCGCCAGCGACAACAATTCCGTTTGGATATTGTTTTAATAATTCTGTTGCTTGGACCATACTGTTTTTGTAGGTGTTTAATAATTTATCTGATTCCATTTTTTTATTTAAAAGAGCATTTTTCATTTCTGGCGTAATATCTATTTGTTGTATTTTTTCAGCAATTCTGTCATTTCTTTCCATTTCTCTTTCATAAGCTTTTCTGCTATTGATTACATATACTTCTGTGTTAATTCTACCGTAATAAACTTCTGCATTATCTCCAAAGTTGCTTACTAACTCTCTATAAAACTCTATCGGTTTAGGTGTTTTTCTTTTTATAAAATTATATAGGGTATTTAAATTTTTACTTGGATCTTTATAACATTCAATTCCGCAGTTTGCAGCTTTTCTTATTTTGTGTCTTGTTCTTTTATCAAAGCTATTAAATAGGCTTCTAATATCTTTATTTAGTAGTACTAAGGCTTCCCATCTTGGTTTTTCTCCTTCAAAGAACAAAGTTCTTCCTTGATGAACAAAACCAGCGTTCTGTAAATTTGCCATGATTAGATTTACCTGATTATTAAAGTTCATTATATTTCCTTCATGATCTCTGATGGTTGAAGGAATATAGGGATCTATTTTTAATAGCATGAATCCTTGTTTTCCTAATACTTTTTTTAATTTTTCAGCAAGTTCTTGTAGTTGTGTTGGATTATCGTAGTTAAATAAAATTCCTCTAGGTGCATATGCAATTTTATGTCCCATAAATACTTCGCGGTAGATAATAAGGGATGCTCCTATTAAAGTGTTGGAGTCGTCTGCAATACCTAAAAAATGGATATTAAAACCAAATTTTCTCATAGTATTACCATAGACAGATGTTTGATAATAATTACGATATCTGTGCTTACTGGCATATCTATCAAATTGTTCAGGGGTAATGGTTACAATCTTCATAGACGCTTCTCCTATTCTTTGTTCATTATATCATAGCTTTGCCAGTTCTTTCAATATATTCTCTAGATTTCGGTAGTCAAAATTTTTCCTTTATAGTATACTTATATTGGTGATATTATGTTTGAAAATCAAAAGATTTTAATTTTAGGATTTGCTAGAAGTGGATATGAAGCTGCGAAATTTTTAATTCAAAGAGGAAATCAAGTTGTTTTAAATGATAGTAAGCAAGAGGAGCTACAAGATGCAGAAAAAGTTAAAGAGTTAAGGTCGTTGGGAGTGGAATTTGTTTTTGGCTCTCATCCTGATGATTTACTTGATTCTACTTTTGATTATTTGATTAAGAATCCTGGTGTTCCTATCTACCATAAGTATGTGCTTAAGGCTAGAGAATTAGGAATAGAAGTGATTAATGAAGTGGAAATGGCTTATCGTTTATTTCCTAAGAATGTTACGCTTATTGGTATTACAGGCACTAATGGTAAGACTACAACTACTTCTCTTACTTATGCGATTGTAAAAGAGGCATTTGGAGATAGGGCTTTTTTAGCTGGTAATATAGGTTTTCCTCTTTCTGGTGTTTTAAGGGAGTTGAAAGATGGAGATGTAGTAGTGATGGAGGTTTCTTGTCAACAACTAGCTAACTTATCTACATTTCATCCCAATATTGCAGTGATGACTAACTTAAGTCCTGCTCATATTGATTTTTTTGGTAGTTATGAAGTTTATAAGAAAGCTAAGGCTAAGCTATTTCAGAATCAGACTAAAGACGATGTTGCGATACTTAATGTTGAAAATCCAGATGTTTTAGATGAGACTAAACGAATCTTATCTACTAAAAAATTCTTTTCTAGTGAAAACTCTATTCATGGTTGTTACTTAGATGGTAGAGATATTTATTATTATGATAAAAAAATATTGAGTCGCGATGATATTCGTATTGCTGGAATTCATAATGTAGAAAATGTAATGGCTGCAGTTATGGTAGCTAAGGAGTTAAAAATCTCTGATGATATTATTCGTCAAGTAGTACGTAACTTTAAAGGTGTTGAGCATCGTTTAGAGTATGTTGATACTGTTAATGGACGAAAGTTTTATAATGATACAGAAGCTACAAATATTAAGTGTACACAAATTGCTTTAGCATCTTTTGATGAACCTACGATTTTGATTTTAGGTGGTTTAGAACGTGGTCAAGACTTTTTCGAACTTTCTGATTATTTAGCACATGTAAAATGTATTGTTGCGATAGGTGAATGTCGTGATAGAGTCGTTCAGTTTGCTGATACTATGAATATTCCTGTATATAGTTATGAGTTTTTAAGAGATGGGTTTCAAAAATGTTATGAAGTTTCTGATTCTGGAGATGTAATTTTATTAAGTCCTGCCTCAGCTTCTTGGGATCAATATAAAGAGTGTGAAATTCGAGGTGCTGAGTTTAAAGATTGCGTTAAAGCATTAAAAAATAGTTAAAATCCAATGGGATTGGTGTTATAATATTATTTATGAAAGGATGATGTTAATGAAGATTAAAGACGTAAAAGCTAGAGAAATATTAGATTCTCGTGGTAATCCTACTGTTGAAGTGGACGTTATTTTAGAAAATGGAATTAAAGGACGTGCTGCTGTACCAAGTGGAGCATCTACTGGTGAACGTGAAGCTTTAGAAATGCGTGACGGTGGTAGTCGTTATAATGGTAAAGGTGTTTTAAATGCTGTTAATAATGTTAATACTATTATTCGTGATAAAGTTATTGGTATGGATGCAGCAGATCAAAAGACACTTGATTATGCTATGATAGAATTAGATGGTACTGAAACTAAATCTAAATTAGGTGCTAATGCTATTTTAGGTGTTAGTATGGCAGCTTTAAAAGCTAGTGCTATCAATGAAGGTAAAGAATTATACGAATATGTTGGTAATGGTAAAACTTTACCAGTTCCTATGATGAATATTATTAATGGTGGTGCTCATGCTGATAATAACTTGGATTTCCAAGAATTTATGATTATTCCACAAAGAGATACTATTCATGAAAGAGTACGTGTTGGTGCTGAAGTGTTTCATGCTTTAAAGAAAGTATTAAATGATAAAGGATACTTTACTGGAGTTGGAGATGAAGGTGGCTTTGCTCCAAATTTAGGTTCTAATAAAGAAGGATTTGATTTAATTATCGAAGCTATTAAAAAAGCTGGATACGAGCCAAGGAAAGATGTTTGTATCGCAATTGATGTAGCAGCTTCAGAGTTCTATAGTGACGGAGTATATCATGTTGATGGCAAAGAATTAACTACAGATGAATTAATTGACTTTTATGAAGAATTAGTTAATACTTATCCAATTATTTCTATTGAAGATCCAGTAGATGAAAATGATTGGGATGGATTTACTAAGGTTACTGAACGTTTAGGAGATAAAATTCAATTAGTAGGTGATGATTTATTTGTTACAAATAAGAAATGCTTACAAATGGGAATTGATCATAAAGCAGGTAATGCAATTTTATTAAAAGTTAACCAAATTGGTACTATTACTGAAACACTTGAAACTATTGAACTTGCTAAAAGCCATGGATATAAAACAATTATTTCTCACAGAAGTGGTGAGACAGAAGATACTACCATTGCTGATTTAGCAGTTGGACTTGATTTAGGTCAAATTAAGACTGGCTCTATGTCTAGAACAGATCGTATTTGTAAGTATAATCAATTAATGAGAATTGAAGAAGAGTTAAATTAATAACTCTTTTTTTATTGACAATTTGTTTTTCTTATTTTATTCTATTTGTAATCGTTTAAAACCAATGGAAAGACCATAATATAATTAGCTCTTATATCAGTGATTTGAGGATAGTGTGAACTCAATTATAACCTAGTTATATTCCTACCTTTCTAGGTGAAGTTTTGCTTCCGGTGTTAACCGTTAAATAATTAAGTAATAAAGGATGGTACCGTGCTATATGCACTCCTTGGGTATCATTCTTTTTTATTAGGAGGGATATTATGAAATTACAAGGAAATTATTTTTTTACACAAAAAGAAGATGTAAAAGATGAGGAAAGTGTTAGTGCGAATTTATTAGTTCGTGCTGGAATGATTAAGAAAGTAGGTAGTGGTATTTATACCTTTTTACCTATGGGTCTTCGTGTTCTTAAGAAAATTGAAGCTGTTGTTAGAGAAGAAATGAATGCGATTTCTTCTAATGAATTAGTAATGCCTAGTATCCTTCCGGAAGAACTTTATGCAAAAAGCGGTCGAGTAGAAGCTTTTGGTGATGATATGTTTCATTTGTTTGACCGTTATGATAGACGTTATGTATTAGGTCCTACTCATGAGGAATTGTTTGTTGAAGTTGCTAAAGACGTGATTCAATCTCATAAAGATATGCCACTTAGTTTATATCAGATTGCTAATAAGTATAGAGATGAACCTAGAAGCCGTTATGGCTTAATTCGTACACGTGAATTTGTTATGAAAGATGCGTACACTTTTGATAAAGATGAAGAAGATCTTTCTAAGGCTTATCAAGCAATGTTTCATGCTTATCATAAGATATTTCAAAGACTTGGACTTACTTATGAAGTGGTTCAAGCTGATACAGGTGCGATGGGAGGAAGTTTATCTGAAGAATTCCAAGCTATTTGCGATATTGGCGAAGATGTTTTAGTAATTTGTGATGATTGTGGCTATGCTACTAATATAGAAGTCTGTGAGTGTAAGGAGACTCATATTTCTAATGATACTATTGAAAAGGAAAAAGAACTCCTTTATACACCTAATGTTGGCACGATTCAGGATTTATATGATCAATATAAGATTGAGCCTGTTGGTACCGTAAAAACACTTATTTATAAAGTTGATGGAAAGTTTTATGCTTTTTTAATTCGTGGTGATAGAGAATTGAATGAAGCTAAAATTGTTAAATTATTAAAAGCTAAAGAAGTAGTTATGGCGACTCCAGAGGAGGACGAAGAAATTACTCATGCAAAAGTGGGATTTGCAGGTCCTATTGATTTGGATATTCCTGTTATTATAGATTATGAACTTTTGTCTATGAAAAACTTTTTAGTTGGTGCCAATAAGTCTGATTACCACTATATTAATGTTAATTTAAAAGATTTTCAGTATAATCAAGTGGCTGATCTTAGAATGGTTACGGAAAGTGATGTTTGTCCTCATTGTGGAGGAAAGTTAACCTTTAAGAAGGGAATTGAAGTTGGTAATACATTTAAACTTGGTACTAAATATTCCGAATCTTTAGGATTATATTATACTGATCAAGATAATCAATTAAAACCTGTTGTTATGGGATGTTATGGAATTGGAATTGCTAGGATTTTGGCTGCTTATGTCGAGCAACATCATGATGATAATGGTATTATTTTCTCTAAGGAACTAGCTCCATATGAAGTGGCAATTGTGATTGCTAATGCGAAAGATGATGTTCAGGTCGCATTAGCTGAAGAAATTTATCATGAATTACAGTCTCGTGGTTTAGAAGTTCTTTTAGATAATCGAGACTTACGAGCAGGTGTTAAATTTAAAGATATGGATTTAATTGGTATTCCTAAGAGAATTACTGTTGGTAGAAGAGCAAGCGAGGGTATTGTTGAGTATAAAGAAAGAAATTCTTCTGATGTTTTAGAGATAGAAAAACAAAATTGTATTAATCAGATTTAAGGGCTTATATATAGCTCTTTTTTTGGGGGTTATGTTATATGATTGTGAGCTATCTTATTATTTTAAGAATTATATATTCTTTATCAGAACATTTTTATTTATAATGCAATTTATATCTTTTCTTTTTTTTAAATTTATGTTATAATATGCCAAACAATGAGGGGGAGTTTGGATGAATAAAAATGTGCCTAAAGAAACTTTATCAGTTACTATATCTAGTAATTCCAAGAAGATTTCTAATGTTTTTGATTTACCTAGAATTGGTGCTGGTCATGATGGAATTATTTTTCAATTTAATAATCAAGCTTTAAAAATATTAAAATATGATATTGTAGTGAGAAAAGAACAGGGGCTTATGACTTTTGAAAAAGCTTTATATTTTAAAGATAATTTGCATTTACAACGTATAACTCAACCAACGGATATTTTATTAGATCAAGATGGTGTTTATACTGGGTATATGATGCCTTATATTGATGATTTAACTTCTCTTAAGAAAAAAGGAACTCCAAGATATCGTCAACCAGGGGATTTTAGTTGTGGAGATTTGATTGAGTCTTGGGATTTGTTAGAGCAAGATTTCTCGCAGCTTACAACGAATCACGTTAGGGCTAAGGATATTAATCGAGGGAGTTACTTATTTGGATCTGATTTTATGTATTTGTGTGATATGGATAAATATGTAATTACCAGTGGAAATTCTGATGATTTGAATAGGTCTTCTTTAAATTTTACTATGGCTAAGTTTTTGGCTTACGAGATGGAAAAATCTGATGCTTATGATAGAAGTAGAAAAAGGGAGATTAACTACTGGGTGAAAAAACAATCTAATTCTAGAGGCTTTTTTCAACGTATTCGAGCTGAAATTGGAAGTGATTATACTACTCCTATCTCAGAATTTACAGATTATAAGGTGAAAACTTTGCTTCGTTAGTTGCATTCGAATTAAAACTATGATAATATATTGATATTGTTAACGGAGGTGTGCTATGGAAACAGCGCTCTTAATTATATCAATTTTACTTATTGTGATTGTTTTATTACAAAGTAGTAAAGCAGAAGGTGCGGCTCAAATTATTTCTGGAAGTACTTCTGAATTGTTTACGCATCGTAAGGAAAGAGGATCTGAATTAGTTATTACTCGTCTTACTTGGGTATTAGGATTAGCGTTTTTTATTATTTGTTTAGTATCTATGTTTATATAGGTTATTAAGGCTCTTTACAGAGTCTTTTTTTCATATGTAAATATTTCTAGTTATATAGATAAAAATAAGGTATAATAAAGATAGAAGGTGATACTAATGAAAGATGATATTATAAATATATTAAAAAATAGTGATAGGGCTCTTACTATTTATGAGTTGCAAGAAAAGTTAGATTTGCATGATGTTGATGAAGTAAAAAAGTTAGGTGATGAGCTTAGAACATTAGAGGAAGAAGTAGTTATTTATTGTTCTAATAAAGGAAGATATATGATGCTTGAAGATAGTCATTTAAGAAAAGGAACTTTGAGAGCAAATAAAAAAGGGTTTGGCTTTGTTGAAATTGAAAATATGGAAGATGATGTTTATATTGCTCCTGAAAATATGAATGGTGCAATTCACGATGATATTGTTTTGGTTGAAATTACTAGTAAAATGAATTTAGATCGATTAGAGGGTCGTATTTTAAAAGTAATAAAGAGACAAGTTGAAAGATATATTGGTGAGATTAATTTTGATTCTAAGGGTAAAGGTCATATTACTTTAGATGATTCTAAGATTAAATTAAATATCGAAGTAGCAAAAGAGGATTCTCTAAACGCAGTTGATGGTCATAAAGTAGTAGTTGAGCTTTTAAAGAAACTTAATAATAATTTAAGATATTCTGGTAAGGTTGTAGAAATTATAGGTCATAAAAATGATCCTGGTGTTGATATTTTATCTATTGTTTATAAGTATAAAATTAATACTGAGTTCCCTGTTGATGTAAAAGAAGAGGTTAAGACTCTTCCTATGGAAGTTCGTGATATTGATATGATTGGTCGTAGAGATTTGCGTAATATGGAGATTTTTACTATTGATGGGGATGATACGAAAGATATTGATGACGCTATTTCTATTGAGAAGATGAGCAATGGTCATTATAAATTAGGTGTTCATATTGCTGATGTTAGCTATTATGTAAAAGAGGGAAGTCCATTAGATAATGAAGCAATGGAACGTGGTACTAGTGTTTATTTAGTAGATCGTGTTATTCCAATGCTTCCTCATGAACTTTCTAATGGAATTTGTTCTTTGAATCCTAATGTAGATCGTTTAGCTATTTCTTGTGTGATGGAATTTGATCATGATGGAAGACAACTTGATTATGAAATTTTTCCAAGTGTTATCCGTTCACGAATTCAAATGACTTATAAGAAGGTAAATAGTATTTTGGAAGATAATAATATTCCTGAGGGATATGAGCCATATGAACAATCTTTACGTTTTATGGCAGAGCTTGCTCAAATACTTAGAAAGATGAAAGTAAAACGTGGTTATATTGATTTTGAAGTAGATGAACCTAAAATATTAGTGGATGAGAATTGTAAACCTACTGAGATTATTCTTCGAGATAGAGGAACTGGAGAGAAGTTAATCGAAGACTTTATGATTGCTGCTAATGAGTGCGTTGCGACACATGTTTATTTTATGTCGTTACCTTTTATTTATCGTGTACATGAAGTGCCAAAAGAAGAAAAGTTACGTAGTTATTTGAGTTTTGTTGGTAGTCTTGGATATCAGGTTCCTGGTGACTTAAAAGATACTAGCCCTAAAACTGTCCAAAGAATTATTAAATATTTGGAAGATAAGCCAGAGTTTAAGATATTATCTAGTTTATTACTTAGAAGTATGCAAAAGGCGGTTTATCGCCCAGAAAATTTAGGACATTATGGTTTGGCTAGTCAATGTTATACCCACTTTACTTCGCCTATAAGAAGATATCCTGATACAACGGTACATCGTTTGCTTAGGACATATTTATTTAATAAAGAATTAGATATGGGTACTATTCGTAAGTGGGAGCAAAAATTGGTTTATATTTCTGAGCATTCTTCTGATCGAGAGAGAGCAAGTGTTGATTGTGAAAGAGAAGTAGAAGATATGAAGATGGCAGAATATATGGAAGATCATATTGGAGAAGAATATGAAGGTATGATATCTTCTGTTACTAGTTTCGGGATGTTTGTTGAACTTGATAATTTAATTGAGGGGTTAGTTCCTCTTCGTGATATGAAAGACTTTTTTCATTATGATGAAGAGCATATGACTTTAACTGGTGAAAGAAGTCATGTAAAATATACCATTGGTGAGAGAGTATTAGTCAAAGTAGTTCGTGCTTCTAAAGAGGAGAAAACGATTGATTTTGAGATAATAAGGAAGTTGTAGTATGGTAGTGAGAAAAGTTAGAAGATTAAAACTTGGTGGGAAAATATTTATTCTTTGTGGGATTTTATTGGTTTTTATTAGTGCAAGTTTTTGTCTTTTTACCTTTTCTTTATTTTGTTCTAAAGATATTCCAAAGCGGGATAATAAAGATGTTATAGAAAAAGAAAAGTTCCCTAAACTATATAGTTTTGATTTGTTTATGGTAGGTGATGCGCTTATACATAGCTCTATTTATGAAGATGCAAAAGTAGCTGCTAATTCTTATGATTTTAAGCCGATGTTAGAGTACATTAAACCTATTTCTTCTACCTATGATATTGCTTATTATAATCAGGAAACTATTTTAGGCGGTGCTAATCTGGGTTATTCTAATTATCCGCAGTTTAATTCTCCAGATGAAGTAGGAGATGCATTTATTGATGCTGGTTTTAATCTTGTTTCTCTAGCAACAAATCATACTATGGATAAAGGAGAGGCAGGAGTTATTCATTCTGTTAATTATTGGTCTAGTAAACAGGGGATTGTTTGGGACGGACAGCGTACTTCTTGGGAAGAACGGGATAAAACTCGTATTTATGAGTGTAATGGTATTAAGTATGCTTTCTTTTCATATACAACTTGGACAAATGGTTTAGAAACGCCGGTTGGAAAAGAATATTTAAGTAATGTTTATACTCCAGAGAAGGCTAAAAATGATATCGATAAGGTTAAAGGAGAAGTGGATATTATTATTGTTGCGATGCATTGGGGGACTGAGTATTCTATGGGAGTTTCTGATGAGCAAGTTGAAATTGCTAATTATTTGTCATCTTTAGGGGTACAGCTTATTATTGGTACACATCCACATGTTGTTGAGCCTGTAGAATATATTAATGATGGAAAAACTTTAGTTATTTATTCTTTAGGAAATTTTATTTCTGATCAAGTTGGTGTTGAAAGATTGACAGGTTTGATGATGGAAGTTACAATAAATAAAGTAGAAACGGAAGAAGGAATTACTGTTTCTGTAGATAGTCCTAAGGCAGAACTTATTTATACGGATTCTAATTATGGTGGTAAGCGCAATTTTAAAGTTTATCCTTATTCTAAGCTGGATGGCTCTATTCTTTCGGATTATCAAAGCTATTATGATGAGTATAAAAGTGTGGTTAGTTCTCGTTATCCAGAACTTGTCTGGGGACTTAGTAGGAGTTGATTAAGTGGAAATTTTAAATAGAAAAGTATATCATGATTATTTTATTGACGAAGTGTATGAAGCAGGCATTGTTTTAACTGGTACAGAAATTAAATCTATACGTCAAGGTAATTGTAATATCAAAGATTGTTATGGAATTATACGTAACCATGAGGTCTATCTTTTAAATATGTTTGTTTCTCCATACAAAGAGGGGAATTTATTTAATCATGAAGAAACTAGAAATCGTAAGTTATTGCTTCATAAAAAAGAAATAAAAAAACTAGAAGATGCTGTACAAATGAAAGGGTTAACTTTGATTCCTATTAAATTATATTTTAAAGATAATATTTTAAAAGTTTCTTTAGGTGTTTGCCGAGGAAAGAAAGATTATGATAAACGAGAATCTATTAAAGAACGTGATATGAAAAGAGAAGCCTTACGTAATATCAAAAATTATGGTTAAAAAAAGAAAAGTGTTTTTACTTTTCTTTTTTGTTTGTTTTTGTCTTTTTTGTTGTAGTTTTCTTGGCAGTAGCTTTTTTAGTTGTTGGTTTTTTACTTACTTCTTTTTTTGTGGTTTCTTTTTCTTTCTTTTGTTTTTTCTTTTGTCTTTCTTTTGCTTTCTCTAATGCTTTTTGTCTAATTTCTGCTACTGATGCTAGGTAGAAAATTCCAGCACCTAATACTATTGCAATGCAGTCAAAACTGTTAAACATGTCTTGAGTTAATTGGTTAGATATTAATGATGCTAATCCAACGATTGCAAAAATAATTCCAATTGTTTTTGCAGTTTTATATTTTCCTCTCATACTAGCAATTCCACCAATTAGAGAAATTAGTGTAATTATATAAGATAATACAACTACTATAATTTCTTGTTTTTCGTGTCCTGGTAAAACTCCTGTAATTGTTCCAGCTAAACTTAATGTTCCTAATATGGCATATGTTAATCCATAAAGAATCATTACTACTCCTAAAAAAGTTAATGCCCCATGATTTTCTCTTTCCATAAAATTCACCTCTTTATTATTCTTATTCTATCACATTTCAAATGAATTTTAAACTAACATCTGTTATATTTTGTCAACTGGAGCAATTAATACTTTTCCTGTTCCTCGGAATACATTTACAAGGCCTTCTCCAGAGGCTGCAGATCCAATTAATGTTTTTCCAGAGCGTTCTACTGTAAATTCTAAGCTGCCACTCCAAGCAATGGCCATATTCCCATCAATTTTTACCACATCATTTTGTAACTCTACTTCAATTAGTTCTTCTTGTGGACATGGTGACTCTAAGCAAATAACACCTTTTCCTTCTATTCCTAGATTGAATAATCCTTCGTTACCAGCAACTGCAGAAGATATATTGCTTCTCATTACAGCTTTTTGCTTTAAATTAGATTCACATGCTAAAAATAAGCCATCATCTAATACAATAGAATTATTCCATTCTTCTAAATTAATTAATAGAATGTGTTTATAGGTGGGTTCTAAAACAATTTCACCAGTACCGGTATACTCTGGTTTAATAGCTGATTCTCCAGTTACTTTTCCTCTTACTACTTTAGAGAATAAATCACCAGCTCCTTTGATTCCTGTGGTTGCATTTGCATTTCCTATCATCCATTGCATGGCACCTGCTTGTATTGTTACTGGGGATTTTGCTAGATTACATATTACTTGTCTTTTTCTAACGTTCATTAAATTACTAAAATAACTTGTTTGTGCTGTCATAGGTGTTACGCTTAAATCTCTTACATATTCGATTACTGTGAATGGTCCCATTTGTTTTAATATTTGAATGTCATTATTATCTGTAAAATTTTTTACTTTATACATATTTCTTCTCCTTTGTTAGTTTATAATTTTATTATATTGAAATGTTTTTATGAATACATGCTTTACTTTATATCATAAGAGTATAAGTTTTCGATAACTTTTTCTCTATTTGGTAATGTGAGAGGGGATGTATCTAAAAATTTGCCACCGAGGTATTTGTAAAATTCATTTGCAGAATTCTTTGTTAAACACCCAACAATCATTTTTTGATATCCCATTTGTTTTAATTCTTCCATTGCTTTTTGGAAAAGTATTTTGCCTAATCCTTTTTTCTTTGCATTATCTAGTAAATATAGGGCTCCTAACTCGCCATAATCTGAATATTTTTTATATTTTGTTTTAATACTCCAACATATTGATTGTCGATTTTCAGTAGAAATCTTTTACTATTATCATGTAGATTATTTTTTAAATTTGTAATTGTTTTTTGAATCTCTTCTTCTGTATTTATTAATTTTAGAAATTCATCATTAATAATTCCTTTGTATGATTGTAGCCATGCCAGTGCATTTACTCTTGCATATTGTTCTATATTATTTTGATTTAGTTTTTCTATTACGTATTTGTTCATATTTATCTTTCCTTAATTTCTGCTTTTATTTTATTAATAAATTCTTCTATATTCATTGAAATTGTTTCTTCGCTCCCGTATTTACGATAACTAATTAAATTATTGTCTCGCTCTTTATCACCAATAATTATTGTATATGGATTTTTCATTATATTACTATTTCTTATTTTTTTATTCATACTGATTTCTTCGTTGTCGTAGTTGACGCGAATTTCTTCTTCTATAAATTTTTGTTTTAATTCTTTACAATATTCGTCATGGTATTTCATATTTACCGGAACGATATTTACTTGTACTGGTGATAACCATAGAGGAAGTACTCCTTTTGTTTGTTCTAAAAGGAGTACTAAAAATCTTTCATAAGAACCTAATACTGCTCTATGAACCATAACGGGAGTTTCTTTTTCTCCATACTCATTAATATAAAATAGTTCAAATCTTTTTGGAGTAGAGAAGTCTAATTGTACAGTTGGTATTTGAATTTCTCTGCCTAAGGCGTCTTCAAACATGAAGTCTAGTTTTGGACCATAAAGTGCTGCTTCTCCTTCACATCTTTTTGCATTTAATCCTAGTTCGTCTGATACTTCTTGAAGCATTTGTTCGCATAAGTCCCAATCTTCTTTACTACCAATATATTTTTCTGGGTGATTATTGTCTCTTACAGATAGTGATACCCAGTTGTTGTTCCAAAGATTCATTCTTGTATAAAAATCTTTAATCAGATTACACATATTCTTTACTTCTTCTTTTACTTGATCTATTCTACAGAATGAATGCCCATCTTCTACAGTAATAGCATAAACTCTAGATAGTCCGCTTACTGCTCCTTGCAATTCTGCACGATATTGTTTATCTGATTCCATGTATCTAATTGGTAAGTCTTTATAACTTCTGATTTTAGATGCATATATTTGAGTATGATGTGGACATTGTACTGGTTTTAAGACAAATTTGTGTCCCTTTGGAGATGATACCCTGAATAATTCATCATTAAATTTAGCAGCATGACCTGAAGTTTCGAATAGCGATATGTCGGCTAGCGAAGGGCAGCTTACTTTTTCGAATCCATATTTTCTGCAAACTTTCTCTATTTCTTTTTGTAGCTCATCTTTTACGATAGTACCTCTTGGAGTATATAGTGGTAATCCTGGCCCTACATAGTCTGAAAAACAAAATAAATCTAAGTCTTGACCAATTTTTCTATGATCTCTTTCTTTCGCTTCTTCTACAAATTTGTTATACTCAACCAGTTCTTCTTTGCTATTAAAGCCTTTTCCCGATATTCTTGTAATCATTTCATTATTGCTGTTACTGTCTAGATAAACACCACTGATTCTTATTAATTTGACAAAAGTATCTTTTTTTAATTTTTTTATTTCTTTTTCTAATTTTCCAAAATCATTTTCACTTATTTTTTCTTCTATTTTAAATTCATAATAGAATTCTTTTTCATTAGCATTTATATTTTCATATTTTATATTTTTGTAATTGTTGTGAATTACTTGTTTTAGTAATTCAGCGCTTTCTTTATTTATCATAAAAATTCCTTCTTTCTTTTATTTTCTTTTTGAATGGGAGTAAGTCGTTTCACTTTCCGTCATATTATCATCTCCTTTAAAACAAAAAGATGGCACCTTAGGAGTGCAATTGCACGGTACCATCCTTATTTTTTCTTTCTTCCTTTAACCGTTACCGGGGAATCCATTTCTGGTCCAACTAATAGGTAGTGGCAATTAATTTTATTTATTATCTTTCACCATATGATAACTCTCTTTGAAATAAAGGTTTAATTGTCGTATCCTATATTATAGTATTTATATTAGTATTATATCACTTATTTAAATAAAAAGACTATTACTTGATTGTAATAGTCTTTTTTTATATTTTCAAAACTAAAACAATCAAATTTTCGTTGATTTAATTTTTAATGTTGTAGTTGTCGTTTGATTGTTTTTCATAATTATCTCCCTTCAAAAAGTACTTGTATTATATCACTAATATTTAATTTTGTCCAGTATGGTTAGAATACTGTTTTATCAATGGCTTTTGTAGTTGTGCTTGTTCCCATGGCTTTATTAATTCATTTATTTTTTTTCTGCTTCTTAATGATAGTTTGCTTTCTTGCTTATGATATTCATAAGTTCTTATTTCTTCTTTTGTTGAGATAATTAAGTCTCCAAAGTTTTCTACATCTTCAAATATTAGTGATATGCCGATATTTCTTTTTTGTTTTTTTAGGCGACAATTAAATTGTAATTCATTTTCTTTGTTTTGTTCTAAAATACATGTTTCTGTACTTGGAATACCTGTTTGACATAATAGAAGTCCTAATTTTGTTGCTATTTCATTTTGTGGTATTGTTTTTCCTAGCCAGTTTCCGAATACTTTTTTTGCTTCTTTCTTTTTTATGATGACTTTTGGGATGTTCCATTCACTTGGTTCATTCATATTGTTCCCCCTCCTTTAATTTGTGCTTATTGTATCTCTTTTTTGTGAAAATTGCAATTAATTCATGGTATAACCCAATATAATGGAGGTAAGTTATGGTACCTAAAGTAGTTTTTCGTTCTATGACATTGGAAGAATATATTAAAGTGATTAGAAGGGCTTATTTTGAAAATAATGGTTCTTTGGATGTTCATCAATATTTATTAGAATATTATCTCGAACTTTCTGAAGTGGAAGGTTATGAATGGGAAGTTATTTTAAAAGAAAGAATAGGTGTTGTGTTTCAAGAAAATATTTTTGATGAAGAGTTGTCTATTTATGAAAATATGATGTTTCGAGGAAGACTATATAGTATAAAGAAGTAAGTGTTAGAAAAGTGTATTTTAGAACTTTCTAGAGAGTTAGGAATGGATTCTTTTTTATATCGTAAATATAAGGTTTGTTCTGAAGGGCAAAAAAGGATTGCGATGATAGCAAGAGCTTTAATTATGAATCCTTCTATTGTTATTATGGAGGAAGCAACTATGGAAATCGATATTGAAACTAGAAGAATGGTCTGGGAATTTTTATTAAAATTAAATAGAAAAAAAGTGTTACTATTAAACTTGTAAGATTTCTTTTCTTTTGACTATCAAAAGGTGTTAGTTTTCGATAATCTTTTAGGCTATCTTTTGCGAAATAATAGTAGGCAATTACTAAGATTGAAAATATTAGAATCATTAGTTTTTGGTATTCCTTTTTGCTTTTTTCATTATTATAAAGTATGAAGTGTTTTTCTTTATTGTTTGCGTACCAGCTTAATAAAATAATCCCTATATAGATTACCTAGATTTGATTTTCTGTTTTTTATATCTTTTAACCTTTCTTCTTTTTCATTCATATTTTATATGTAATATGTGTAATTGTATTGAAAGATAATATTTTTCTTTTTTCATTATAATTTGTGTTAAAATATTTTTAGAGGTGTTTTCATGTTTCCTTTTAAAATTTTAAATAAGAAGAAGTATAGTTTGTACTTTATTAATGGGGTTATTCAGAATTTGTCTTTATACTTAGTTCCAGTTGTTTTGTCTTTTTATTTAACGATTCCTTTTTCTTTGAATAAATTTTTAGCTTTGATTGTTATTATTCTTTTGTTAAAGGGAATAGAAATAGTTACTAATTCTTTATTTAGTTTAAAGTTTTTTCCATTTTTGGAAAATTATAAAAAAGATTTAGATATTTCCTATTTAAAACGAATTTATTCTATGAATAAAGCTAAAATTAATCATATTCATACTGGATATTTAAAGAAAGAAATTGATACGATTACTACCGAAAGTTATAATTTGTTGTATGAACTTATAAGAACAGTTCCTGGTTTTTTCATTGCTACTGGTATTTTTTTAATTCAAGTGGGCAGACAGAGTTTGTTTTTAATGGTTCTTTGTTTTTTTGTAGTTATATTTATTGTTATTTATAATGTGAAACTGATTAAGATTCATACTGAGAAAAGAGAAATATATAATGATTTTAATGCAAAATATAATGCTACTAGTGTAGATGTATTGCAAAACATTTCTTTAGTTAAAAATTTTGAAGCGATAGATTTCTCTACGAGTATTATTAATCAAAAATTTGATGATGTTAGACCACCTTTGAAGAAGTCTATGATATCACAATCTTTAATAGTTGATGGAACAAACTTTTTAGTTTATGTTATGTTTTTAATTTTAATGCTTCATTTGTTTTTTTTAATGCAGGATGGTGTGGATATTTTTTCATACTTGGTATTTTATGTAACTATTTTTAATAGTTTGAATGTGGAACTTGTCCATTTATCTCAGATGTTTTTGTATTTTAATAAGTTTCATGCTGCAAATAAGCAGATAGAAGAGATGATTGGTGAGGAAGAAAAACAGTTAAAATTTAGAAATTTTGATAATATTACTTTAAAAGATATTGAATTTAAATATCATAAAAACAGTAAAAATGTTATAAAGATTCCTTATTTTTCTATTAATAAAAAAGACAAGATAAGTATTGTAGGGGAATCTGGGCAGGGAAAATCTACTTTTTTATCAATTTTTTGTAGATTTTATGCTATTGATAATGGTAAATATATTGTTGATGATATTTCTACAAATAGGGCTCCTGATGTTACATATATTTCCCAAGAAGTGGATTTATTTGATTTATCTATTCGTGATAATTTACTCTTAGGAAAGAGTGTTAGTGATAAAAAATTAAAAGAGTATTTAGATGATGCTGGATTATTAGATTGGGTAAATAGTTTGGAAGATGGACTTGATACTTTGGTGGGAGAAAAAGGGATTTGTTTATCTACTGGCCAAAAGCAGAGATTAAATATTATTCGTGGAATTTTACTTGATAAAGATATCTATATTTTAGACGAGCCTACATCTAATTTGGATCGGGTATCTGAACATAGAATTTATGATATGATTTCTAAGTATTTAAAAGATAAAACTTGTATTATTGTAACTCATCGTATGGAACTTACAAGGCTTTGTAATAAGCATTATTATTTTAAAGATAAGGAAATGTTAGAAAACTAAAACATCAAAATTTAGGATTTTGATGTTTTAGTTATTGCTCGATATTCTTGGTTTTATTTTTTTGCTGTACATGGCGGGCTTTGGATTGATTTTTGCATATGGTTCTTGTTCTGTTAATTTTTTTAGATTTTCTATGAATGTATCATATCGATGTGTGCTGTTTCCTATCATAACTTTTACATTTTCATTGATATCAATTATTATTGCACTATGTTGATTTCCAAAAGTATTTACGTTCATAAATGTAATAGTGGAATTTGGAGCTGTTTGATATATTCCATCGTATAATGATTCGGCTATATCTTTATCTTCTAAATTAAAGCTTTTTTCTTTCGTTTGCATTCCAGGGGTTCCATATTCTAGAGTTCCCTCTTTTTCTTCTTTTATTTGTATTAATGTATTTTCAACACTTTGTATAATTCTATTTAAGAATTCTATTATGTTCTGTTCTTTTTCTTGATTTACTCTTTTTTTATATTCGGCTAATAATTTTTCTGGTATTTTGCTTTTAGGAATTTTTATAAATGGTATTCTTTGAAACATTTCTATTGATTTTTCAATTCCAATTGTTCTTTGCGAATCTTGCATTCCACTTGGTGTCAGATTATAGTTTAAGAATAGATGTTCATATAAAAATTGATCTAGGGTTCGAAAGCCCATATATCCTTTTGCATTTGCAAAATCAATTGTTAAGAAAGTCCAAGCATCTGTTCCTAATTTATAATATAGTCTTGTCGGTAGTTTGAATACTTCTTCATTTCTTGTATAAAAATCAATTAATTCTTGGATATTTCCATGATATATTCGCATTATATAGTATTTATAAAAGTCAAAATCAATGTCTTGCTTTCGCTCTTCAAAATTTTCTATAAAAAATTTTTCTTCAAATGTTTCTTTTAGTTGTTCTTTTGTTGTACATTTTTGTTCTTCCATATCAATGATTGTATAATTCCAAGAACGTTCTTTTAGAATTAAGTATTTTTTATTTTTATATTCTACTTCTTTAAAACAATCTAATGTGTCCCATTGACTAAAATGTTGTATGTTTTTTTGGCATAGAATATGTAGTTTTTCCCAGGTTTGTGGTATGAATGATAATGTATTTACTAGGTCAGTTGCTGTTATTCCTTCTCTTTCCTCAAAATATAATTCAAATAAATTGTTTCTTAATGTGTTTTTATCTATAGATATTGTTCCTTTCATTATATCTTTTTGCCTGTTTTTTTGTAGTACTTTAACGATTTTTCTTTAAATTTCTTCTTTACTTAATTCATATTGTTTTTATACGTATTTCTAAATATTCTGTTTTTTAGATTATATTTTTTCTGTTAAATATTTATGTTTCTAGGTATTTTGAAATAAATATCAAAATACTAGCAAAAAAAGAAATACAATCTTTTTTAGATTGTTTCATATATTTAAAGTCGATTAGTTCGACTAATTTCCCTATGGTGGAGCTGAGGAGAATCGAACTCCTGTCCGAAAATAGAGCTACATAAACTTCTACAAGTTTAGTTAACTAATTTTATTCATATACTATCCAAGTAGTTAACGACCAAGATAATATATTATCCCTTTAATTCTTTCT
>CALVYF010000018.1 GCA_944372055.1 uncultured Bacilli bacterium
AAACCCCAATTGAGTATAGAACTCAACTAGGGTTTAAATAACTCTTTTTTACTGTCTACTTTTTATTGACAAGTCCAATAACAACTATCTTCTTTTTAGTATGATATTAGAAATAAATCTAGGATAAATTCTAAATAAATTAATAATAATACTTTCCCACCATAAATCATTAATTACATCTTCTCTAGATGAAAAATAATCATGTCTTAATATAAATCTTTGCCTAATACTTAAACATTTTAATAAAGGGAACTCCTTTTCTGTTAATAACTTTTCATTTTTATGAGAACTTTCACAATAAAACATCTTACAGGCAAAATTACTAGTAGCACAGCCTTTATCCGTAACATATTTACATCTTCTACAGCAACCATTTTCAAATTTCTTTTTTCTCTGTTGAATCATACATTTTCCATTTTTAAATTTACAAAAATTCTTATCCTGATAATAAGTATCTAAACTATTACATAAATGGTCATATATATAAATAATTCTTTTTTTTCGATTTTTAATATTTAAAGCCGTAATAAAAGAGTTAATAGGAAGTAAAGAAGTAGATTTAAACTGTATAAAACGACATAAAATAGATCTATAAATAAAAAGTCTTTTTTGAAATCTTTTTAAATCATTAATAGACTGAATGTTAATCAAAACTTCCATAATTATCACCTAAACTAATTATAAAAAACTAATTATAATCTGTAAATAAAGAAAAAGAAGTAAAATTTAAGAACCAAAAACAAAAAAGTGTTGTTTGCTAAAATTAAAGAAATAATTAAAATAAAAGCTATGCAAGTTGGAGATTATAAATTAGATGAAACACAAGAAGAAATTATTAGAAGTGAGAATGACTATATATTAGTAACTGCTGGAGCAGGAAGTGGAAAAACTTTGACCATTCTTGGTAAGATAAAATACTTAATCGAAGAAAAAAACATAGCCCCGGAAGAAATACTGTGTATCTCTTTTACAAATGCCGCAACTAAAAGCCTTGCTGAGAAAATAGAAAAAGACATAGGAAAAGAAATTAAAACTTATACTTTTCATAAATTATCTTTAGAGATTATAAAGTCTAAAAGAAAAAACTTTTCAATATGTGATGATTCACTTTTGGAAATGGTAACTACTGAGTTTTTTACACAAGATGTGTGGAAAAACACTTTAATTAAACAAAAGTTAGAAAACTTTTTCCACAAAACTTGTGACAAAATACCAAAAGATGAACTAAATCAACTAGAAAAACTGTGTATAACATTTATTAAGTTAATGAAAAGTAATAATTATGCATTAGAGGATTTTATAAAATTCCACAAAGAAATAAGAAAAATAAAAAATATAAAACACTATAATAAAGAAAAATTTATATTAATTCTAATATTAAATATTTATAGAAAATATGAACAATACTTATTAGAAAATAATGAACTTGATTTTGATGATTTAATAACATACGCTACTAAAATAATACAAAATAAAAAAAGAGTAAAAAAAATAAAATATATTATTATAGATGAATACCAAGATACTTCTTTTATAAGATTTAACTTAATTAAGGAATTAATTAATAAAACAAAAGCAAAACTATTTGTTGTAGGGGATGATTTTCAATCTATTTACAAGTTTAGTGGGTGTGATATTTCCTTATTTTTAAATTTTAAAGATTTTTTTCCTAATGCCAAAATCATGAAATTATGTCGTACTTATCGTAATAGCGAGGAATTAATAAAAATAGCAGGTAAATTTATAATGAAAAATAAAAAACAAATAAAAAAGAATCTTACCTCAGAAAAACATTTAAAATACCCCGTAAAAATAATTACGTATTACAATCTAAAAGAAACATTTCTTAACTTAATAGCAACATTACCAAATAGCTATAAAATATTAGTACTAGGTAGAAACAATAAAGATATAAATTTGATATTAAGCGATAAAGTAAAAGAAAAAGAAAATAAAATAGTGATAGAAAATGATAATAGAGAAATAGACTATATGACAATACATAAATCTAAAGGATTAGAAAGTGATATTGTTATTATTATTAATTTAGAAAATAGTATTACGTCACTTCCATCACAAATAAAAGAAGAAAGATTAACAAGATTGGTAATGAAAAATAAAGAAAAATATCCATTTGCGGAAGAAAGACGCTTATTTTATGTTGCGTTAACTAGAACGAAGAACAAAGTATTTTTATTAGTTCCACAAAAAAGCCCTTCTATTTTTATAGAAGAGCTAGAATATATAATTAATCATTTAGAAAAAGAAACGAAATTTTTTAAATCACCAGGAGCACTTAATAAAAAATCATAAGTAATTGTATCATCATAATTATCCCAACTAGCATAAGCAAATAAAACACCAGCAGATTTTGCTGCTAACATATCAACCTTGCTATCACCAACATATACAGTCTCTTTAGGATCTAACTGAAATCTTTCCAAAATAGTAAGGATAGATTCAGGATTGGGCTTGGGCTGCTTTACTAAATCAGAAGTAATAACACTACTAAAAATAGGTAAAATCTTCATAAGATCACTAATTTCTTCCAATTCTTCATAAGTCCTAGAAGTAACAATTCCTAAAAATTTATTTTGTTCAGACAAAAATGTAAGCATTTCAGGAATATCAGGAAACATAACGACAGGTTGTTTTTTCAATAATTCTCCCCAATAATGATTAACTTTCTTTAAAGTATCTTGATCATGAATATCAAGCGATTGAAAAAACTCATCTGTAGTAAGAACTGTTAATTGGTTCATAACTTCATCACTATAACGTTTCCCTGTAGCAAGGTAAAGTGCTTCATTTAAAGTTGAAAGCTCAGGACCGTAACTATCTACTAATGTTCGGTCTACATCAAAAATAATATTTTTCATAAACACACCCATCCATTAACTCTAATTTAATTTATCACTAACTTCATCGTCTGTATTTGTATCATCGGTAGTAGAATCAGAATCATCGTCAACAATAGGAGATGATGATTCACTTTGATTATTAGAAACAGATACAGTTAAAGTTATACTTTCTGTATTATCAATTACTTTTCCAGCACGAATGCTTTGATTTAGAACAATATTTGTATCTTCATCAGATTCTTCATAGACAACTTGATAAAAAATACCAACTTGATTTAAAGTATCCGCTGCTTCTTCCAAAGTTAGGCCACGAACATCTGGAACTTTAACACGAGTATCTAAGACACCAACAGTTAATGTGATAACTGCATTTTCATGAGTTTTACTACCAGCACGCTTACTTTGCTTAATAACACTGCCAACTTCTTCTTCATCAGTAGTAAGTTCTGTCTTTTGTTGATAACTTAATTTTGCCTCACTTAAAATAGCCGTTGCCTCTTCATAAGAATACCCAACAACATTTGGCACTTCGATATTATTTTCTTGATAATAATGATAAATAAATACACCAAGAGCACCAGCCAAAGCAATTACGATAAGTAATAAAATAAATACTAAAAACTTAGAAAAGAAACTAGATTTCTGCTTATCTTTAGGTGCCTTTTCCTTCTGCACTTTAGTTTTATACTTAGTTTTAGTTTTAACCTTTTTCTGTTTTTTTACTTTTTCCTTACTCTGCTTATTTTTATCTTTAATTTTTTCTTCCTCCAAAAGTGGATGAGCACACTTTTTACAATAAAGAGCATCTTCTTCATTTTCTGTATGGCAAACAGGACATATTTTCATAGTACCACCTCATCTTGTATTATACATCAATAGAACTTTCTTTGAAATAACAAAAAATATGATAAAATAAAAATATCAGTAAAAAGAGCGAAAAATATAAAAGTATTACAGAAAAAGCCAACATCTAGAACAGTTCTCTTTACAAACAATAAGACAAACAGATAAACTGTTTGTTTTTTATAAAATCAAAAGAAAAGTATAACTAAATTGTAAAAGTGTGATAAAATAGAATAAAATAGGAGGGGTGGCTATGAACGAAACACAAGAAATGATAGAAAATTTAATGGAACGTGCAAAAATAGCCCAAGAAGAATATAGTAAATTAACACAAGAAGATGTAGATCGTATTGTAAAACAAATGGCAATGGCAGTTCAAGAAAACCATATGATGCTAGCAAGAATGGCAGTAGATGAAACAAAAAGAGGGATTTATGAAGACAAAATAACAAAAAATATCTTTGCCTCAGAATATATATATCACAGTATTAAACATAATAAGACTGTTGGTATTATCAATGATAATGAAGAAGAAGGGTATATGGAGATTGCAGAACCAATCGGTATTATTGCCGGTGTAACTCCTGTAACAAATCCAACTTCAACAACTTGCTTTAAATCATTAATTGCTGCTAAAACTAGAAATGTAATAGTATTTGGTTTTCACCCATCTGCTCAAAACTGTAGTATAAGAACAGCTCAGATTTTACTAGAAGCAGCAGTCAAAGCTGGAGCTCCAAAGGATTGTATTTTATGGATTGATAAACCTTCTATCGATGCTACAAAAACATTGATGAATCATCCAGACGTTAGTTTAATTCTTGCTACTGGTGGAAAAGGAATGGTAAAGAGTGCATATTCTTGTGGAAAACCAGCACTGGGAGTAGGTCCAGGAAACGTACCTTGCTATATTCATAAAGATGCAAAATTAAAAACAAGTGTAAATGATTTAGTAATGTCGAAATCATTTGATAACGGAATGATTTGTGCAAGTGAACAAGCAGTAATCGTAGATAAAGAAATAAGTAAAGATTTTGAAATATTAATGAAAGAAGCAGGATGCTACTTTGTTAATGAAGAAGAAAAACAAATGCTACAAAACTATATGTTTACTTTAAAAGACGATGGATATGATTTAAATTCAGAAGTGGTAGGAAAAGACCCTTGTGATATTGCTGATAAAGCAGGATTTTTAATTCCGCTAGAAACAAAAGTAATTGTAGTTAGAGAACAGGGGGTAGGTAAAGACTGTCCGTTCTCAAAAGAAAAACTAAGTCCAATTTTAACTTATTACATTGTAAATAATGAGGACGAAGGAGTAGAATTAAGTGAAAAACTAGTAGAGTTTGGAGGATTAGGACACTCTGCGGTAATTCATACAGAAAATGAAGATACAATAAATCATTTCTCTAATGTGCTAAAAGTAGGAAGAATTATTGTAAATTCCCCATCTACTCACGGTGCTATTGGAGATATTTATAATACCAACATGCCATCTCTAACTTTAGGATGTGGAACATTTGGCGGAAATAGTACAACAGACAATGTATCAAGTGTTAATTTAATAAACTTAAAAAGAGTTGCTAAACGTCAAGTAAATATGCAGTGGTTTAAAGTCCCTCCAAAAATATATTTTGAAGCTGGATCTATTAGTTACTTATCAAAGATGCCAGAAATTACCAAGGCTTTTATTGTAACAGATCAATCTATGGTAAAACTTGGTTATGTAGATAAAATAATTTATCAATTAGAGAAAAATGCTAATCATATTCACTTTGAAATATTTAGTGATGTAGAACCAGATCCATCATTTGATACTATCGATCGCGGAGTAGAAGCTATGGGACAATTTACTCCAGATGTAATTATCGCTTTAGGTGGAGGTAGTGCTATTGATGCCGCGAAAGGAATGTGGCTATTCTACGAACATCCTGATGTTGATAAAGAAGGATTAAAACT
The DNA here is from genome assembly GCA_944372055.1 of uncultured Bacilli bacterium. Lineage (GTDB taxonomy): Bacteria > Bacillota_I > Bacilli_A > RF39 > UBA660 > Faecimonas. The sequence continues at coordinate 5,664 of CALVYF010000018.1, forward strand.
AAAATTCTTAGATATCAGAAAGAGAACCTATAAATATCCAAAACTCGGATTAAAAGCAAAATTTGTAGCTATCCCAACTACCTCTGGAACAGGTAGTGAAGTAACTTCATTTGCAGTAATTACAGACAAGAATAATAACGTTAAATATCCTTTTGCAGACTATGAACTAACACCAGATGTTGCAATTATCGATCCAGAATTAGTGTTAACTTTACCAAAAGTATTAACAGCAGATACAGGAATGGATGTTTTAACACATGCTATAGAAGCTTATGTTTCAAATATGGCAAGTGATTATACAGACGGGCTTGCAGAAAAGGCAGGAGAACTAATCCATAAATATTTACTTCGTGCCTATGAAAATGGAAACGATAAAGAAGCAAGAGAAAAAGTACACAATGCAAGTTGTATTGCAGGTATGGCCTTTACCAATGCCTTTTTAGGAGTGAACCACTCTCTAGCCCATAAATTAGGTGGAGAATTTCATATAGCGCATGGGAGATGCAATGCCATACTTCTTCCATATGTAATTAGATATAATGCTTCTAAACCAACAAAATTTGTATCTTTCCCTAAATATGAGTATTATATTGCAGATGAAAAATATGCAAACTTTGCTAAAAAGATAGGGTTAGAAGTAAAAGATACAGAAGATGGAGTAGAAAAATTAATAGATATGGTAAATGAAATGAATGAAAAACTAAGTATTCCAAAATCATTCAAAGAATATGGAATCGATGAAGAGACTTATATGAACAAGTTAGATTCTCTAGCAAATCATGCATTTGAAGATCAATGTACAACTGCTAATCCAAGATTACCATTAGTAACAGAATTAAAGAAAATACTAGTTGATGCCTATTATGGAATAAACTTATAAAAATAATTATATAAGTTCGTGATAATCTAAATAGTATCTGAAACTAAAACCTATGTATAGTCTCTATACATAGGTTTTTTCATACTCTATACATGATAATTACCATAGTTTAAATATTTTTACCACGAATCAAAATTTTACCTTTTCCATCATAATTACTTAACTCTTTATCAAAATGACAATCAATAAAATAAGAAGAAAAATTCATTTCATGAACATCATCCAATGTAGCATCATAAACAATCTTAGGAATAATATATAAACTCCATCCATGATTTAAATATTCTTTAAACTCTTGAATTCCATACAAAGAAGAAGTAGTTATTTTTTTTTCACAACTTTCCACTTTATGAAAACCGCAATACCGTACTAGAACATCCGAAAAATCTTGATTACTAAATGTATAAATCTTTTGGATAATTTCTTTCTTTTTATGAGAAGTATTCACTTTTTGAAAAGAATGGAACAAATCTCCTTCAGCCGCTAGATGTCCGACAACAAGCTTTATAATATTTGGTTGGTAACTTCTCTCGAGAGCAGGAAAAGAAAAATCTTTTTTTTGTAGTAGTTGTTCCTGTTCTGAAGGAGAAAGATTCATAATACGATAATAACGCATAATATCGTCTTCTACTTCTGGAGTTAGAATAGTAGGAAGAGAATACACTGAATTTGTATAATTTTGAAATTCTTCAGATGTGACAAACCCTAGATTTAATATGTTCTTAATTTTCTGATAATTAGAGGTATTTGGAACTTTTTCGCCTTGTAACAAAAAATTATAAATTTTAGAAAAAGGAACAGATAAATTCCCATTTCGATGACCATCTTCTCCCCCTGTATTATATAAATAACCAGAAGGAGTTAGAAACCAAGCATTTTCACAGGTAAAAACAACTCCGTTATTATTATCTGGCAAAAGAATGCTTGTTTTATTTTCTAAGTCTTTTAACATAGATTGAATTTCTTTTTCTGTACTCATCAAAATTTCTTGGAATTGTGGAAATATATCAGTAAGATATTTACAACAATCAGCATATTGCGTTAACAAATAGTGTAAATCATAGCCGTTAGAAAAAAAAGTAGGGGTTTCTTGATTACAGGTCTCTTTATATTGAAAAAAATCACAAAGATTTAAATATTCATCTTTAGATAAATAAGGAGAAGTAAAAGATAATTCCTCGTAAAGTCCCTGAGATAATAAATCTAAAAATGCAAGCATTTGAAAAACATTTCTATATTTATGAAAGAAAGTATCTTCTAAATGCACATTATAAACTGTTTTATATTCATTTCTACAAGAATTTTTCTTTAAGTAAAGTTTAAATTTATCTGGACAATCAAGTTCTGAAAAATAAGTATACATAGTATTTCCCCCTAAATATATATTTACTTCCGACAATGCTATAAACATATTATTTAAATTATTAATGGCTATTTATTTGCTCGTTTTATTATACCAATAAATATATTTGACTCATTTCAATTAGTTATATATACCGATTATATCACATTTTTTATTAGCCAGTTATAAATGTTAACATAGGATTTCGAAAAGGGGATATTGGACTCTATAAAACACTAAAAAACTATGAAAGATATTTTTTTGTTTTTAAGTCTGAGAAATAAGTTTTAAAACAGATGAGACTCGAAGCTTTCTTTGATTGAATAATAGTATATAAAACTTTATAATATTTTTATTGCTAGGGTTAATTTGAATGAAATAGGATAAATATGATAATAGAATTTAAATGAAAAAAGATTATAAATTTAATAATTTATATTATAATAATCACAATCTAGAAAGAAAAAATAAAAATGCGTAAATAGTAAGAAAATAACAGAGGAGTTTAATGTTTACCAACACTGAAAAAAGTTGCTATAATATATAGGAATGAGGGGGATTATATGTCTGGAAAGAATATCGTAGAACTATTTAAAGAAAGTTTAAAAAATAAAAATACTTATATCCCAAATCTTTTAACCGCATCTAGATTAGTAGGGGCTTTTGTAGTTCCGGGATTATTTTTAACCGGGAACATTCCAGGAGCTATTATTGCAACAGCAGCCTTTGGAGCAACAGATTTTTTTGATGGAAAAATTGCTAGAGCAACAAATGGCTACAGTGAGTTTGGTAAAGTATTAGATCCAATTGTGGACAAAGCTTTTGCTGTTGTACCAGCATTAGCTATTTTACCTAGTATGCCGATGCTTGCGGTAAATATTGGAGCAGAAGCAACGATTGCCTATATTAATTCAAAGTCATATGTGAATGGTGGGAAACCAAAGAGTTCATTCTTAGGAAAATTCAAAACATTTTGTTTGTTTCCTACAATAGGCCTAGGCTATCTAAGTACTGCAGTTAATATTCCAGCGATAAGTCTTCTAACTAATGTCGCATGCTTGGGAACACTAGGAGTTCAAGCGTTTGCAGCAAAAGATTACTATAAAAAAGCAACAGAAGAAAATAAAGAAATAGAAGAAGTAAAAGGGTTAAATTATGAGAAAACAAAAGAAAAAAATGAATTTTCTAGTCAGATTGCAACACAAGAAAATGAAGGCACTACTAATCAAATGATGGAAACAATAGACTCAAAACAACTTTCTTTTGACCCAATTTCAGATTTAAATTCATCACCAGTAATATCTCCGAATAAACCTAAAATGTTAATAAAAAAGGACACAAAAAAGTGAAAATTAGACTGAACAGTAAGATAAATATAGACAAAAAAGTAGATAAAAATACACTTTTCTTTTTTCTTTTTAATGATTATAATATTTTTAAGGAGGTAGTATGAATCAAGATTTGTTTGTTGTTGCCGTTATTAATATAGTTATTGGCATTATAGTTCTCTTGGCAGGGTATAAATTAAATAAAGCCCTAATTTCTCTTTGTGGATTCATTTTTGGTTACAAACTTTTGGAAAGTATTGTTAGCAACATGGATTTAACAAATGGTATCGTTATAGCTTTATCTATTGTTGGTGGGATTATCTTTGCGACTTTTAGCTTTAAATTATATTTATTTGGTATTTTTATAGCTATATTTTTGGCAGTATTTTCTATTTGCGAAATGACCATAGCTATTGATAATTTAAAATTTATTATCAGTATCGTTGTAGGCATAATTGCTGGCATTCTTGGTATAAAATTTACAAAACCAATATTTATTATCATGACATCTTTAAGTGGCGGATTTTTAATAGTTAATTATCTATTACAACTATTTAATTTAAATAGCTGGATAGTATTTTTTATATTTGGAATTGTAATATCCATGATAGGAATGAAAGTACAATTTAATACTAACAAAAACTAACACTAGGAGTTCCCTAGTGTTTTTATTTTTCTCTTGGGATAATATAAATATGCTAATAGTTTTAACAAAAACGAATAAACAATTAAGAAGTTTTTATGTGTTAAGTTAATATATATTCCTTTCCTTTTCTAGTCTTTTAACATGTGCTAATTCAATATCTTCACTTGTAAATTGATTGATATAACATACAAAAAAGCAACCAATAATGGCTGCTTATAATTCTAAATGGCAGGGGATGAGAGAATCGAACTCCCAACAGTGGTTTTGGAGACCATTATTATACCATTTAACTAATCCCCTGTATGAGATTAATCGCTTATAAAATATAGAACTAGCTATTTGTAATTCCATGGTAACCAAGTAATTTGGAGACCATTATTATACCATTTAACTAATCCCCTATAAATTTTAAATATATTCATCATTAGATGAACACTTTAAATTATAAGTGAAAATAAATTCTTTGTCAATTATCTTTAAAAATATTAGCCCAAGAAAAATAAAAAAGCATTATTACAAACTTAAATAATGCTACTTTATTATACATATATTAGACAAAAATGAAACAATATTCGACATAAATAGAAACGTCAATTTACAAAAAGTGTTGTCAAATTACGTTATTGTGATGATAAGATAGAAGATGATAAATAATCATAGAAAATAAAGCTCCTGCTAAGGAAGAGAAAAGATAAAAGTTTAATTGACACAATGTAGCAAAGTTGACAAATAAATTAGAAACAAATCCACGAGCAGGGTTTACACTACCACCTGTAAACGGAATAGAAATGAATAGTAATAAAAATAAAAGTATTCCTAATAATAATCCCCGCAGTTTTTTAGATTGAATTTTCTTTTGAATAACAAAATAGGCAAATGTTAAAACAAAAGAAGCCATGAATTCTACTAAAATAATTGTATTAAATGAAGAGGAAAACAAATGATGATTGCTAGCACCAATAACCAAACTATCTAACAGATTAGGTAAAAATAAAAGAATAACTAAACCAGCTTCTACAGCACCAAGTATTTGTATAAATATAGTAGAAATCACTTTATAAAATGAAATGTCATTCTTTAGCCACGAAGTAAAAGTAAAAAGAGGATTGATGTCGACATTATAAAATAAATTACACAAACTATAAATAACTCCAAAAGAAATAGCAAATCCTAAAGCAATAATGAAAACTTTTAAAGGAAAAATAGAGATAGAGAGATAATGGATTACAAATAGCTCAATAATACATCCAAATAATAAATATAAGAAACTACCTAAAAATTCTAATATTAATCTTTTCAAGATATCACTTCCTATCGAGATTGTTATATTATACCATAATTAGTAAAAAGTACAATAAAAAAATCCCCTGAGGGATTATTTTGAATAATGATTTTCTTTACTAACTTCGAATACTAATTGTGAATTAAAAGAAGGAGCATAATTAATTTGATCACTAAAGAAATAATGATTATCATTGACTGGTTTAGGAATCTCTGGATTTTCAACAACAGTAACATTTTTACTATCATACTCTAAATAATGTTGATATCTAGCTAAGGAAAGTAACGTATCTTCAGCTACTTTTTCAACTTCAAATCCTTCTGGCATTGTTCCAAAAGAAACTGTGATATACGCACTGTCTGGTAAAACAGCATTTTCTGTATCAGAAGGAACAGCATTATAAATTTCTTCTTCGCTATAAGGAACATATTGCATAACCCCGGCTAAAGAATCAGTATCCCAACCTCTCTGATGAAACGTCATCTGCATAGATTTTAGCAATGCCTCAGAATGATTAGCAGTACCTGCCTGGCAAGGTCCAATAAAAGCAATACCTTCTCCAGCAATCATTTGCTGATCTAAAGTAATAACAGTAGCATTTTCATACATTAAATTATCGTTTTGCTTAGAGGTTGTAAATTGTAGTCCTTTCTCTTTTAACGATTCACAAACCTCGCTAAAAAATGCATTACCACAATCATTATCATTAAAAATAAGGTTTAAATCATTAATGTCATCAATAGATACTTCAACTGTGTGATCAGGTAGTAAAGTATCTGCCTTCTGTTTTGCTTCTTGTTCTAAAGATGAATTTGGAACACCACTAAGTGCACCAGCAAGAATAAATCCAGCAGTCCCCCCAGCAACCGCCACATTTCGTATAGTTTTATTCAAGTTGGAATTTCCTCTCGGAAAAGTTTCAGGATTTCCCTGTGCCATAGTATCACCTCAATTAAATTATATAAGAGTAAAAATGCAAAGTCAAAGAGCTTGACATAAGTTGTCGAAAAAAAATATTTTGGGAAATGTAAATAACGTAAACAATAGAAAAAATATGATAAAATAAGTCTATAGAGGAGTGTTGTGAATGGAGAGAAAAAAGAAAAAAATAACGAGAAAGAATATAATTATTGGTATAATATTTTTAATTATTATTTTAGGAATGCTAGGATATATTTACGTAACATATATAAATAAAGAAACACCTAGCAAAAAACAGAAAAAAGAACCAGAAAAAGAAGAAAAAGAATTAACAATAGTAGACGAAGACAGTAATCAAAGACCTATCGCAGTAATGATTGATAATAATATAGGAAATGGCCGACATGCGGGCCTTCAAGAATCATATATTAATTATGAAATTATTGTAGAGGGAGGACTTACTAGAATTATGGCTGTATTTAAAGATAAAGACGTATCTTTGATAGGACCAGTCCGTAGTTCAAGACACTATTTTTTAGATTATGCCCTTGAAAGCGATGCGATTTATGCACATTATGGTTGGAGTACCTATGCTCAAAATGACATAAAATCACTAGGAGTTAATAATATTAATGGTTTGTATGATGAAGCACCTTTTTGGAGAGATAAGACTATAGCAGCACCTCACAATGTATTTACTTCTACAGAAAAATTATATGCATATGCTGAACAGAAAGATTACGACACGACAACTACTGACTGGAATTTATTAAACTATACAACTGATGAAGTGAATTTAAGTGCACCTATTTCAACCACAACACAAATAAATCCAGAAAATGGAGAAAAGGAAAAAGTACCTGTCACAAGAGATGGATTATTAACAGCCAATTCAGTAGTAATACCATACTCCTATTATCAAACAAGAAGTTATACGTATGATGCCGAAAGAAAAGTATATTTAAGATTTATGAACGATACACCTCATATAGATAAATCATCTGGCAAGCAACTATATTACAAGAATATCATTATAGAGCAGGTAAGAAACTCACAACTAGATAGTGAAGGAAGACAAGACTTAGATACTACAGGAAGTGGCAATGGCTATTACATTACGAATGGATATGCTGTTCCAATTTACTGGACAAAATCATCAAGAAGTGCTAAAACTATATATACATACAGTGATGGCGGTGAAGTAGAAATGAATGATGGCAACACCTTTGTTCAAATTATGCCAACAACATTCACACCTACCATCAGCTAAGAAAGGATTGTTTATGAAAGTAGGATTATTTGGCTGCGGAGCTTATGGAATGGCTTTAAGCAGTATTATGATAGAAAACAATTGTGATATTACAATGTGGACAAAATTCGAAGAGGAAAAAAAGAATTTAGAAGAAACTAGAAAAAACGAAAAGTTAATTCCTAATTTTTCTATTTCAGAAAAGATAAAATTAACAACCAGTGTAGAAGAATGCACTAAAGACAAAGATTTATTAGTGATTGCCATACCAGCAGCATTTATTGATTCTCTAGCTTTAGAAATGAAACCATATATTAAAGACAATCATATTGTAATTGCAACGAAAGGAATAGAACAAGAAACAGGATTGTTTATCAATCAGATATTAGAAAAACATTTAGATACTAAAAACTTAGCAGTAATTAGTGGCCCTTCTTTTGCAGTAGACTTAGTAACAAAAATGCCTGCCGGATTAACATTAGCAACAAAGAACAAAGAAACAGAACGCTTAACAAAAGAAGCACTTGCTAACCGTTATATCAAGTTGCGCACTACCAAAGATATAATAGGTACAGAAATCTGTGGTTCAATTAAGAATGTAATCGCTCTATCTGCTGGAATGTTAGCAGGACTTGGAGCTAACGATTCAACAACAGCTATGCTTTTAACAGAGGCAAGCCATGATATGAGAGAAATAATTAATGCTTTTGATGGAGATAAACAGACCGTACTATCATTCGCAGGATTTGGAGATTTACTGTTAACATGTACTTCAGTAAAAAGTAGAAACTTTAGTTTTGGAAAATTGTTAGGAGAAAAGCGTCCAAAAGAAGAAATTGATGAATATTTATCACATACGACAGTAGAAGGCTTCTATACATTAGAATCCATTTATAAATTGTTAAAAGATAAAAAAGTATCCATTCCCATTATCGATTTAATTTACGATATTGCAGTAGAAGGAAAAGAGCCAGAATCATTATTAACATTTCTTGTGGAAAAAGAATAATAGAAAAAGAGGTGGAGAATCTTTTCCACTTTTTTTGTGGAAAAATATGATATAATAATAAATACTGGAAGGAGAGAAGTTATGTCTGCATATAAAATTCCAATTACTACTGCTTTTATCTTCTTTCCTTTAATTGCTTTTGTTTTTACATTACCATTCTTAATATATCAATATAGAAAGTACGGTTCCATTCCCTTTTTAAGAAGTACCATTTTCTATAGTTTTATTCTATATTTATTATGTACTTACTTTTTAGTAATTCTTCCTCTTCCATCGATAGAAGAAGTAAAGATGTTAACAACTCCAACTACTCAATTAACTCCATTCAACTTTATTAAAGACTTATTAAATATATCATTTAATTGGAAAGAGCTATCTTCTTATATTAATCTAATTCAAAGTCCTCCCTTTTATATAGCTGCTTTCAATGTTTTACTAACGCTTCCCTTCGGATTTTATTTAAGATACTATTTTGAATGTAAATGGTATAAGGCATTGATATTTGGATTTTTATTAAGTCTATTTTTTGAATTAACACAACTAACCGGACTATATGGAATTTATCCAAGACCATATCGTTTATTTGATGTAGACGATCTAATACTAAATACCCTGGGGACAATGATAGGATACTTAATTACTCCATTAATCGCGATAATACTACCAACTAGAAAAGAATTAGATGAAAAAAGTTTTGAGAAAGGAAAAAAAGTAACTTTTTTTCGAAGAGCTCTATCTTATCTTATAGACTTTTTCTTTCTAGTGGTTATGTTTATAGTAATGAGTATTCTATTGCATACCACAGCATTGACAAGGTATATTCCTATAATTACTCTTTTACTATATTATTTAGTAATACCAATAATCACAAATGGAAAAACATTAGGAAAAATGATATTAAGATTACAAGTAGTAGCAGAAGAAAATAGTAAATTTCAGCGAGTAAAAATAGGGGCTAGATATTTACTAAGTTACATATTATTTTATTACCAATTTATACTAATCAATTTATTAGAGCAAATAAAAACAAATAATGATATATTAGAAATAATAAATGCTAGTATTATCATAATATTAAAGGTATACTTTTGGTTAAATATATTAAGTATCCTATACAATCTAGCCAAAAAGCAAAAAAAGTTTTTATATGAAAGATTAACCAAAACTAAAATTATTTCAACGATAGAATATGAAAGAGAAGAAAAATTAACATCCAAAGAGGAAAAAGAGGAAAAGGAGAAGAAAAATGTTAGAGTTAAAAAAGATAAAGAAAAGTTATAAAACTGGAAATTTTGTTCAACAAGCTTTAGATGATGTAAGTCTACAATTTAGGAAAAATGAATTTGTAAGTATTCTAGGACCAAGTGGCAGTGGAAAAACCACGTTATTAAATATTATTGGTGGTCTAGATCATTATGATACGGGAGATTTAATCATCAATAATAGATCTACCAAGAATTACAAAGAAAATGATTGGAATGCTTATCGCAATAATTGCATTGGCTTTATTTTCCAAAACTACAATTTAATTAGTCATATTTCCATATTAGAAAATGTAGAGATGGGAATGACTTTAAGTGGAGTTTCATCAAAAGAAAAGAGCAGACGTGCTAAAGATGTATTAAAACGAGTAGGATTAAGTGAACATGCACATAAAAAGCCTAATCAATTATCAGGTGGTCAAATGCAACGTGTAGCAATTGCCAGAGCTTTAGCAAATAATCCAGATATTATACTAGCTGATGAACCAACGGGAGCTCTAGATACTAAAACTAGTGAGCAAATTATGGAATTAATTAAAGAAATTTCCAAAGACAAATTGGTTATTATGGTAACTCATAATAGAGAATTAGCAGAAAAATATTCCACAAGAATTGTGGAATTAAAAGACGGAAAATTGTTAACAGATTCAAATCCAGTAGAAAAAGAAGAGAAAAACCAAAAAGAGTTTGTGATTAAGAAAACAGCAATGAGTTTTTGGACCGCTCTAAAATTGTCGTTTAATAATATTAAAACGAAAAAGGGAAGAACAGCATTAACTGCTTTTGCTTCTTCTATAGGAATTATAGGAATTGCATTAATCTTATCTTTATCTAATGGATTCCAAACAAAAATTGATGAATATGAAGAAGACACTTTATCTCAAATGCCAATAACAATTAGTACTCAGGCTATGAACATGAATGAAGAAACAATACAAGAAATCATGGAAAGTCATGGAAAGCATAAAGAGTATTCAAACAAAAAAGTTGTTTACCCAAGAGAAAATGAATTAGAAACAATGCTACATATAAATAAAATAGATGAAGAATATGTGAATTACATAGAATCTATTGATAAACACAAATTAAATGCTATCGGTTATGAATATGGAACAACACTAAATGTAGTAACTCAAAAAAGTAATGGTACTTATGCCTTAGTACCCACAGCTACTAACTACTCTATGTCAACAACATCTATGACAGGAGTTATGGGATGGAGCATATATCCAGAAAGTATGAGCAAACAAAGCTCATTAGAGAAAGATTATGACGTCTTAGCAGGAAAAATTAACGATGATGAACCTGGAATTGTAATTGCTGTAAATTCAAGAAACGAACTAGATAAAGCAACTTTAGAACAATTAGGATTTGATGTTAGTAAAAATCTATCATTCGATGATATCTTAAACAAAGAATTTAAAGTAATACCAAATGATATATATTATAAAGAAATAAATAAATATTTTGTACCAGACCAAAATTATCAAAAAATGTATGAAAATGGTGATTCCATTACAATTCAAATACAAGCAATTATTCGTGGAAAAGAAGAAAAAAAAGAATTAACGCAATCAGGGATTTATTATAACTCTGCATTAGTCGATAAAGTCATTGAAGAAAATAAAGACAGTGAAATAGTAAATTGTCAAAAAGAAGTTGATTACAATGTACTAACTGGACAAGCTTTTGACAAAACAACATCAACTGTGACAAAAGATAATATTTTAGGTGTACTAGGTGCAGAAGTAACTCCATCAATTATCTATCTTTATCCAAAGGATTTTGATACTAAAGATTACATAACCAATTATTTAGATGACTATAATAAAGATAAAAAAGATATAGACCAAGTATTATATACAGATTATGCTGCTATGATTAGTAGCTTATCAGGAAGTATCATGGATGCAGTTACGTATGTACTAATTGCCTTCTCATCTATTTCGCTAGTAGTATCATGCATAATGATTGCTATTATTACTTATATCTCAGTATTAGAAAGAACAAAGGAAATTGGAATACTACGTGCACTAGGTGCTAGAAAGAAAGACATTAAACGAGTATTTAATGCAGAAACCTTTTTAGTCGGAATATTTTCTGGCTTATTAGGAATTGTTATTGCAGAAATATTAACATTCCCAACGAACCGAATTGTAGAAAATTTATCAGAATTACCAAATGTTGCACAATTAAATCCAATTCATGCTATAATATTAGTAATAGTAAGTGTAACTCTAACGGTAATCGGTGGTTTAATCCCAGCAAGTATTGCATCTAAAAAAGATCCAGTGGAAGCACTTAGAACAGAATAAGGAGAAAGTATGGAAAAGTTTATGAAGAAATTTTTAAGATCATCAATTATAACATCCGCAATATTAATAATTTTAGGCTTGTTATTAATCTACAAGTCAGAGAATACTATTATGACTATCTCTTATATTATCGGCGGAGTTTTAATAGCAATCGGAGTATTAGCATTAATTAGATATGTAAAAAATGGAGAAAGTCCAGCTTTACGTAATGAGTTAGATATTGTTTATGGGATAGTTACAGTAATTTTTGGAATAGTTATTATCAAAAATTACCACGCAATTGCTAGTATCATCCCAGCCGTAATTGGCATTGCTATTATTATAAGCAGTGCAGGAAAATTAAATTATGCATTTCAATTAAAATCGGATGAAAATAGACTTTGGAAAACTACAATGGTAATATCAATAATTAGCACACTTTGTGGTGTAATCCTGCTGTTTAATCCGTTTAAAGCAGCCATAGGAATCATGAAAATAATCGGAATCTTTATTATTATATATGCCGTGTTAGATATTATATCTACTCTTGCTATTAAAAGTAGTGTAACGAAAATAAGAAAAGCTATGGAAGAAACAATTACAGATGCAGAAATCATTAGCGAAGATGATAATAAAAAAAATAGCGCAAAAAATAAAACATCAAAAAGAAAATCAAAAAAAGGAAATCAAGACAAATAAGGGGAGGCTTATAGATGAACAAGTTATTACTTATCGCCACTTTTTCGGAAACAATTGAAAAGTGGAATGAAAAGTTAGATTCTATAGCCTCAGAATATATGGATAGTCCTTTTTTTGGAGCCTTAGTCGTAATCGTAGTATTTATCTTTGGATGTTGGGCAATTTCTTATTTAACAAAAAAGTAAAAAGAATGTATAAAATCATACATTCTTTTTTTCTCGGTTGAAAAAGCCTAGAAAAAAAGTTATAATACAAAAGAAGCGAGGTAAAAATGGAGGAAGAAAAATTAGAAATAGGAAAAAAGTATCAGATTCATAGTTACAAACATGATAGTAAAATACATCGTTCTTGGGATGAAGCAATTCTATTAGATATAAAAGATGATTATCTAATCTTTGGAAATGATAAAACAAAGGTAACGGAATCTGATGGAAGAACATGGCATACAAAAGAGCCGGCGGTTTTATATTTCTTTAGAAACCAATGGTTTAATATCATTGGCCAATGCAAAAAAAATGGAATCTATTATTATTGCAATATTGCCTCTCCTTATATAATAGAAGAAGGAACCATTAAATATATTGATTACGACTTAGACTTGCGAGTATTTCCAGATGGTAGTTTTAAAGTACTAGATAGAGGGGAATACAAATATCACAAATCTATTATGCATTACTCAGATGATTTGGATATGATACTAAAATCAGAGCTTACCTCATTAATAGAATTGGTTAGAAATAAAGCAACAATGTTTAATGCAGAAAAGATAGAGAAATATAATCATATATATAATGAAATAAAACGACAAAAAAAAGAGGCGAAGTAAAGAACAAAGGTTCTTTTTTTATTGTAAAAATAGCAAAAAGTCAGTTTAAAAAGATATAAAATATAAAAAAAACAAAAAAAGTGAAAAAAATGTGAAAAATTTGTTGACTTTGTAATTTTAATTTGATATATTAACAATGCAACTCGGAAATAACATGCAAAATGATCTTTGAAAACTAAGCAAAACGTCAATTTTGAGACAGTTAGGATTGAACAATAAAACAAACTAATTAAAATA
>CALVYF010000019.1 GCA_944372055.1 uncultured Bacilli bacterium
TCTTCTTCTTTGCTAGGGACTATGATATTCAATTTTTTATTTAGAGTTTTTTCGCAGTGTTCTACTAATTGTCCTAGGCCTGCAATATGGTCAGAATGAGTATGAGTAAATACTACATAGATCTCTTTGATAGCAGAAAAATCTCCTTGTTCTTTTAATTGTTCAAAAGCAGTTTCCCCACAATCAATTAAAAATAATTGATTATCTTCTATAAAATAAGCACAATTATTATATAAGCTTGTTTGGAATGCTGAACCTATTCCTAGAAATTTTAAATTCATATTATCCCTCTTTTTCTTTGCTTCATTTGTTACACTTTTTTAGATAATTTTCTCTACTCATATTATATAAATATATTTCTACTGGATTATCTACAAATGTATATTTTATCTTCTTTGTATTATTTTCATCTTTGATAAAGCCAAGTTTTTCCATTAGTTTCCAAGAGGCTTCATTCTCTATTGCGGCACCTGTTTTTATCTCTTCAATTTCTACTTCTTGAAACATATAATCCAAAATAGCAGATGCTGCTTCATAGGCAAGTCCTTGTCTTTGATATTTAGGGCTGATAAACCAACCAATTCCTCTAATGGATTTATCTGTAATTTCTTCATCTTCGTCATGAGCTTCATGCACACTAATTTGACCTATGCATTCATTATTACTTTTTAAAATAATACTCCATTGGAACTTGTCCTTACTTTTTGCTTCTTGTAACTTTTTATATTGCCAAGGTTTTTCTTTTTCCCAGTCAAAAGATAATTTGCATGTTAAATAATACTTATTCACTTCTGGTATACAAAGTATTTCCCAGATTGGTTTTAAATCTTCTTCTATGGTTGCTCGTAAAATTAGTCTTCTTGTTTCTATTGTTTTACTTCCTAGAAATTTCATTTTAATCACATCGTTTCTTTTATATATTCTATCATAGGTTTTAGGTTCTTTTTATTTACAAAGTTTCCTCCTGTTTCAAATAGGTAGGTCATTTCTTTATCTCTAGGATTTTCCATGGTGATTGTTTTGCCTACTAGTTTTAATAACTTTTGATAGAATTTATTTTGTTTTTGATAGTCGATTCCACCACGCAAATAAAATAGTTTTTGACTTATATGATTATAGTCTTTTAATTGCTTTAGATATTCGTTATTCTTAGGATAGGCTCCTACTGCACCAAGACATGCGATTTGGTATTTTTTATTTATTTTTTTATATCCTACTAGAGTGGTTGTTCGTACCCAGGATAAATAGATAATTTCTTCCTGTTTCTTTATTTTTTCTTTGGCCTCTTTGATTGAATAACATGGTATCTTTAGCTCTTTACTAAGAGTTTCGGCATACTCTTTGGTATGTCCTGTTTTACTTTGATAAATAATTGCCTTTAACATATTTTACCTCTTCTTTTGATATGTATCTTGATATTCTAATAATTTATTTTTAGCTCTTGGGAGATTATAGGAAGCTGCTAGTTCTAGATAGTATCTTGACTTATCTAAGTCTTGATTTGTTCCTGTTCCTGTATAATAAAAATTTGCTCCTAAATCATAGATTGCAGCGATATGTCCTTTTTCTGCAGCATCACTAATTAACTCAAAAGCTCGTCTTTTATCTTCTGTAATATTACCAAAACCAAAATAATAATAAGCACCTAAACAAAAGATAGAAAACGCTTGTCTTTCTGGGATGTCTTTTTCTTGGTCAATTAAACTACATAGTAAGGGATAAGCTTCAACAAACAAATCAGAAGCCTTCTCTTTATCTTGTTCTACACCATCTCCAAAGTAGTAGCAAGCACCGAGCCCATAGATTGCTCTAGGATCATTTTTCTTGGCTCATTCTTCATACCAATAAACCGCTTTTTCTAAATCTTGGTCTACTCCATTTTCTGCACTATCATAGCTTCTTCCTAAGATATAACACGCAAGTCCATCGGTTCTTGCTTGTTCTTCTAAATCTTTGACATTAAATGTTAATGGTATTATCTCTTTCATTTTTTTCCTCTTTTCTTCCATAAATCTTCTACATTTCCAAAGATTGTTTTTTTCTTTATTATAGGTTGTTCTTGAAGTTGTATTATGTGATATGGGAATAGTTCTTCTGGATTATCTATAAAATGATAATTTGTCATTAACTCCTCTACTTTTTCATAACAAGCACTTATTCTTTTTTGTTCTTGTTCTTTAGGATTAATAATATACATTAGTCTATTTATTATATATTCTGGTACATTTGAATAAATCCTTGACTCTTGCGGTAAAATAAAATTCTTTCCTTCTATCTCTTTTCTTACTTCTTCTTGTTCTTCGAAATGACTTGCTATTTTGGATTCTAAACTATTATCTATAGTACATAAATAATTGGTTTTTTCGAATAATAAGGCGTATGCTATTTTATCTTTTCTACTCCATCTATCTGGTCTTTCTTGTAATTTTTCTTGGACTAATTTTTTTATTTTTTCTGTTTTTTCGTCTTTTGAATCACTTGGATAATATTCTATGTATCTAGCAATGATTTCTAATGTTGTAGTTTTTAGTTCTACATTTGGGTGATTTAATAGATAAGTAAAGTTATCTATATCTTGATAAAAGGCACAGGCTAGGGCTGTCTCATCATAGATTTCTTCTCTTGGCCACTGTTTTGTTGTTATGATTTTTTTTATTATTTCTCCTTTATCTTTTATATTACTATATTCTAATCTGTGAATGATATCTAGCGTTAACCGTGGTGAAAATCTTTCATCTAAAACAATACTATATAAAATATTTAGGTTTTTTGGATAGATTTCATTTATCGATGGAAAAATTCTACCATTCCTGTTATCAATAAAGTAATTAATAGCATGAGTTGCCAGGGTTCTACGATATTCCAGTTTACTTGGCTCTTTCGTCTGGTTTATATCAAAATCTTCTCTTTTCATCATGTCATAAAATAAATCTAAAGAGTCTGTATCTATCATATATTTTGGTAATGTATATTCTCCCCAATTATCTAGTGACATCCAGTCTGACTTTTTTCTTGTTTTTATTACCTCTTTTAATATTTTTGTTACAAAACTCTTTATTTTACCTGTATCATAAGGAAATGATATTAATCTTGTTGATTTCCATTCAGTAAATTTTTTTCGCGTGATATCATGAATCTTTATAAACTCCATCATACCAAAAAAAATATCTTCATGTTTTAATAGCTCATTAAATATACTAAATCTAGCTTCTAAAGTTTTTTCTAATTCTTTTATAAATTCTACTTCTTCCCTGGTATATGGTTTCGCTACTGTCCGGCTATTTTTCTTTCTCGTTTCGATTTCATAGAAAGGCTCAATTAAAGCTTGATAAGGATTTAGTCCTTTTCCTACTTGTTTTAGAAAATCTTCATCCTCTAATAATACTTTAACAACTTTAGGGCAGGCGTAATAGCATGCTGTTGCAAGTAAAGTTTCTTCCTCTTTCCTTTTGTTTTTTGTCTTATTTTCTCTTTCATTTAAATGGGTTCTATCAAAGTATTTATTTTCTAATAGTTGTAAAGCAATATCTTCCTCTCCTGTTTCCATAGATAAAAATACTAAGTCGTGGCCTTCTTTATCTTTTATATTAATATCTTCTGTTATTATATATTTTCTTATGTTATTTAGTACATCCTCTTTTTTCATGACTTCAGCCTCACTCTTTTATTTTTTTATTACAAAGTCTTATTTTATTCGTTTGCTTTTTTATAAAGAAAACAATTTTTTTCATGAGAATTAATAATTCCTACTGCTTGTAAGTAAGAGTAAATTATTGTTGTGCCAACAAAACTCATTCCGCGTTTTTTTAAATCTTTTGATATGGTATCTGATAATGGTGATGTTGTTTTATCATATTCATAAATAATTTTATTTTTTGTAAACCTCCATAAATAATTAGAAAAAGTTTGATATTCTTTTTTTATTTCCATAAATATTTTAGCATTTGTAATTGCTGATGTAATTTTTCTTTTATTTCTTATAATATCTTTATTATTTAATAATTCTTCTATTTTTTCTTCATTATAGTTACTAATCTTTTCATAATCAAAATTATCAAATGCTTTTTTAAAGGCTTCTCTTTTATTCAAAATACATTCCCAGGAAAGGCCTGCTTGAAAAGATTCAAGTAATAACATTTCAAATAATTTATTATCATCATAGACTGGTTTTCCCCATTCTTCATCATGGTATTTTATATATAATGGATTTTTTTCATTTACCCAGGTACATCTTTTCATTATTCTACCTCTTTATAAAATAGTTCTCCGTAACCACCCTCATTTTTTTCTACTTGTTGTAGATATGTATAACCTATTTTCTTATAAAATTCTGGAGTTTGGTCTGTCCATAGATATACTTTTTTATATCCTAACTCTTTTGCTTTTTTTGCTATTTCTTGTAACATCTCGGTACCATATCCTTGATGACGATACTCTTCAAAAATCATTACACTGCAAATCCAAGGATAGATTTCTGGGTATTTTTTTAGATTGTTTTTTTGTAAAGTGCAGAAGCCTACTAATGTTTTTTCATTATAACAGGCATAACCTATTGGGAGACCCTCTTCTCTTGTAAATTGATTTTTAAATTTGTCTACTGTTTCATTCAAATCTAGCACAGGATTATACTTTTTCCAATGATTATAATGTTTATTAATAATTACTTCTAGCTCTGCTTTGCTAATATCTTTAAACTTTACTAATTTTACCATATTATTCTCCTTTGAATTTGTTCATAACACTTTCCACTTCTTGTAATTCAAAACGATATTTTTGTTTTACTTTGGGATATTTTTTATGATCTACTTCCTCTAGAAAATCAGTTAATGGTCTTACCCAGCACGTACCATCTTCATATAACTTTCTATATACTACCATATCTTCTAACGTTTCACTGTTTTTTACTATTTCTTCTACTAAATAATAATTCCCTTTAAAATGTTTATAAATTCCATGTATTTTTACTTTTCTCATACTTATCTCCTTATCTTCTATAATATTTATCACAAAAGTCTGGCCTTGATATTGCCGATGATGATACTATTACTGGATTTTCATAATATCCTTCACTAAACTGTGTGGCCATTTCTTTTGTTTTATCTAGTATTATTTCTTTCGCAGTTTTATAATTTAAATTTCTACTTTCTACGAAAGAGTCCCATAAAGATAACTCATCTTCATTTAAATCTACTACGGGTGGTAATATTCCTCTTGATATTAACATTTTATTAAACATACATTTTGCAGTTCTTTTATTTCCCTCTAAAAAAATTTGGGATATCATCAAATCACCCATAATTTCTATACAACCTTCCACAAATTCGTAATCTGTTCCAACCTCATATAATTCATTATATTTGTTTTGTAATCCTTGCAAAAAGTATGGAATATTTTCTGGATTCATTGAATAAATCATTTTCATCTGCCCTAGATAAAGCTGATTTTGGTAAGGTTTTGTTACTATATTTGCAGAACAATGATTTTCTTTTTGCGTTTTTTTCAATTCATCCTCTATATTGACCGGGGTTGATTCTATTTTTAATGAATCTAATACACCTGTTATTAATGGTAATATTCTTTTATCTGTATAGATGTTTTTCCATAATAATCTTTGTTGCTCTTGATCTAAAACAACACCTTTTGTCAGAGCTTCCCTTATCATATCTATCGCTTGTTGAAAAAAGAAGTTATAGTTTTCATAAACAGCCGCTGGAACATCGATTTGGCTTAAAATCATCCGACGTACATAACTTTCTTCTTTACTCTTTGGGAAAGATGTAAATATTTCTTGAATCCTGCCATTTGTTATTTTCTCTTTCAATTTGTGAGCAATTTTCTTTGTGCTCTGAGTTTCTTTTACTATAGGACTTCCTTCATATTTGGGTGATATTTTTATTATTTGAGGAAAGAATGCTTCTTCTATTTCTTTCGTATTGTGTGGGAATTTTTGATTATCATATATCCTTAACTTTTCTACTCTTTTTTTTATTTCTTCTACTTCACTAAAAGTATAGTTTGTAATTAACACATTTTGATAAGTAGAGAGAACTCTTTGCAGCTCTTCTTCTGTTGGCGGTGTTTGATAACGTAACGTATAGGTGTTATTATCAATTAAATTCCTAATGTGTATTAAAATTTTCCTTATTTCTTTAAAGACCTCATAATTTTCTCTAGTGATTGCACTTATAGGAACACTTCTTTGTTGCCTTTGTTGTCTTATTTTATGCCACGCAATTAGTGAAGAAAGAGAATAATAATATGTTTCTTGAAGCATTTTTTGATAGTTTCCTTTTTTAATATCTGCTAAGAATTTCTTCATTTCTTTTTTTGTACATTCATAATAAGATGCTTTCTTTTCGTTCCATTCTTCTAACTCTTTTTTTATTTGCTCTATCAGCTCTTTTTGTGTATTTTGCATGATATCTCCCATCTATAATTTTATTATAACAAGATAGTCTATATTAAGCAAATTCATTCCAAAGAAAAAAGTAGAAACTCTACTTTTGTTTTTTTTCATATCTTTCTAAAAATTCTTTTCTATATTCTAAAATTGAATCATTTTTTATTGCTTCCCGTAATTCTTCAGTTAGTCTAATTAAAAATCTAATGTTATGAATAGAAAGTAGTCTTCCACCCAATGTTTCTCCTGTTGTAATTAAATGTCTTATATAAGCTTTAGAATAGTTTTGGCATGTATAACAATCACAATTTTCTTCTATACAAGATAGGTCTTCTTTATATTTTGCATTATTTAAATTTATTTTTCCATCTCTTGTAAATGCCTGTCCGTGTCTAGCAATTCTTGTAGGTAGGACACAATCAAAAATATCTATACCTCGTATTACTCCTTCAATGATATCCCCTGGTTCTCCTACTCCCATTAAGTATCTTACTTTATCCTCTGGTAAGTATGGTACTGAATAGTCAATAGCCTTATACATGTCCTCCTTACTTTCTCCATCGTTTGCTACTCCACCAATGCTATAACCATCAAAATCTAGTTTTACTGTTTCTATTGCAGAATATTTTCTAAGGTCTTCATGAGCTCCTCCTTGAACAATTCCAAATAAAGCTTGATTTGGATTACTATGTACCGCTTTTCCTCTTTTTGCCCATCTTATAGTTCTTTCAACGCTATTTTTCAGATATTCATAAGAAGCACTAGCTGGAGGACATTCATCAAAACTCATAGCTATATCGCTATCTAATTTATTTTGAATTTCAATTGATTTTTCTGGAGTTAAGAATAGATTTTGTCCATCGATATGACTTTTAAAATGAACGCCTTCTTCTGTGATATCTTTCTTTTTGTTTTTAGCAAGTGAGAACACTTGAAATCCACCGCTGTCCGTTAAAATTGGCTGATTCCAGCTCATAAAATTATGAAGTCCCCCACAATTTTTGATAATGTCTGGTCCTGGTCTTAGCCATAAATGATATGTATTTGATAAAATAATTCCAGCATGTTCCGCTTTTAGTTCCTCTTTTGATAAAGACTTTACGGTTGCTCGTGTACCAACTGGCATAAACATTGGAGTTTCATAAGTTCCATAGTTTGTTTCAATTGTACCAAGTCTTGCTTTGGTATTTTTTTCTGTTTTTAGTAAATTATATTTTATTTTCATAGCGTCACTTCCTTACGACTTCTTAATTATATCGTAAACCAAAAAAAAAGACAAGTTGAGACTATGTCTTTATTTTTTACCTTCATTTCTTTGATATTCTTGTCCTAAAGATTTTACTTTTTTCTTTGCTTGTCTCATGTTATTTTGTGTTTCTTCTGCGATTGGTGTTTCATAATCCCTTTCGGAACTACCCAATCTTTCAGAAATTTTTTCCATAACAGTTAGAGCATCTTTTAAATGGTCTTCTGTTGTCTTGTATTGTTGTAATAGAATAGATATGTTCTCTAGGCAAATATTATCTCTAGTAATTCTAACTCCTTTTAATACTTCATCGGTGTTATCAACTATATCTTTTGGAAGATTGGCTACCGTTTCTGCACTTCTTGCGATTGCTTCTGTTTTTTTTCCGCCCATTTGTCCTATTATACTCAATAATTTGAAAGAAATAACGCCATCTATAGGAAGTAAGTTATATCTTTTATTTTTTATTGCTGATGCTTTCTTTTCTATATATCGCAAAATTTTTTCTGTTTCTTCCTGAGTTAGTTCTTTGCCATCTTCTATTTTTTTCATGATATTTGGAATCTCAAAAATTTCCTCAAACGCTTCATAAAGCATTTTTATTGGTCTTCTTTCTTTACCATGTACATTTTCTATTTCCATATTATACTCTTCTTTCTTTTATATTTTATTTTCTTCTTTTTAATGTTGTTTTTCCTAATCCTTCTCTTTCACACACGATTGCGATAATTTTTGCTTGAGCACGATATCCTTCCGCTGTTCTAAATCGTGCTGTTTCTCCAACTTCTTTATGAAAAAGTGCGCTTCCTAATGGGCTATCTATTGTGTGGCAATTATTCGTTGGAGAAATCCCTACCTTTTTTTCTATTAATTCTACCTCTATTAGGTTCATATCGTCTGCTGCCGTTTTTAAAAATACTCTAGCCTTAGATCCAATTTCCATTCTTCTAGTATTAGGATTTTTTACCACTTCACTTGTTGCGAGCATTATATTGATGTCGTGTTTTCGTTTATTTAGTGTTATTATGGATTCTGCTATATTATAATTTGAAATTGAACTATTTTCTTCTTTTATACTCTTTAATCTAGCTATTTCATCTATTAATGATTGACGCTCTAAATCCAACCATTGTGCTTGTCCTACTGTAATTTTCATTTTTATCTCCCCTTATGAAATTGAGGTGCTTTCTCAAGTGGTACGTCTAGTACAATTCCTTGATTTTCTCCCCAAGAAATAGTATCCCCTGCTTTTTTTCCCAATATTGCTTTACCTAATGGAGATTTTGAAGTATATAACACTGTCTTTCCATCTTCCATTCCTGTAATCACGGTGTCTTCTACTAAGATTCCTGCAAACTGTTCTACATCACCATCACCAAACGTTACTTCTACCGAAAATTTACTTCCTATTTGAATATCTTCTGTTGTAGCAGTTGGGACTAGCTCTGCAGTTCTTAAGGTATACCATAAATCAGCAATGTCTTTTTGAATTCTTTGTATTTCCTCTTTTGATTCATAATTATAATCTTCAGATACCTCGTCACTTGATACTATAGCAATTGTATCTATTTTTTGCGAGTTTATGTTTTGTTTTTCTAATTCTTTTTCTCTAATTGCTTGTTCTATTTGATCTACTTGATATTGTATTAATCTCATCATATTTCCCCTTTCTTAATGAGTGGTGTTATTATAACACATTTTTCTTTTTATTTCAATTTTTTGTTAAAAAAAGTATTACGCAATGGTAACACTTTTTAATCCATAATTATTATCTTCATCTTTTTCAAAGGTAAATGTTGTTATTGGAATTTGATCTTTTATTGATTGATATTCTTCTTCTGTTACTTCATGTTCTACTCCGTATGGTCCAAGAATGCAATCTTCATATTCTTCCGTTGTTGGAGTTTTATTTGCTGTTATATAATATCTTTCTCTTGGACCCATCGTATCTCCTGCATTATTTGCATATAATATTTGTGTTGTTACTTCATAAGTAGTATCATCTTTTACGATTCCTTCTAATATATAAATTGTAGGGCGAAAAGCAGTTCTACCTCCGTGAGCATGAATATCTTGATAAGTATATGTTCTTTTGGCACTGTCATATTTATATAATACTCCATCTCCTGCAAAACAATTAATATCTGCATGAATATACGGATGATTTTTCCCAAAGTATTGTTCTAATACTTTTTCTAAATCGCTTTCCATGAAGTCAGAAAAGCTATTTTCTAGTTGTATTGTCGCAAAAGATAATGCCTCCCAATTATCTAGAGGAGTTTCTTCTGTAATTGGATAACTGTCTGCAAAATAAGTAGTATAAGCAGTTATTTGGTCAAGCAATATTGTTTGCTCCTCTTTTGTTGTATTTCTTGTTACAGGCTGCTGTTGCTCCTCTTTTGGAGTTACTTTTTCCTTTGTTACTTCTTCTTTCTTTATTACTTTATCATAGATAATATATCCAGATGTTGCTAGTAAAGCAATTACTAAGAGGATAATAATTGCAATCAATCTATTGTTATTCTTTTCTTTCATATTTACTCCTTTTCTTTTATTATATCTTAAATATAGCAATTCATTAAAAAAAAACTACTATTTTTGTAGTTCTTGACATTATTTACCTTTTCCTTGTTGTAAAGTATTTTCATAATATGCATTTTGCAATTCTATGAAACGCATATTAGCTTCTCTTTGAAATATTTTCAGTTGTTTTGCCATTTCTTCTAGCTCTTTTTGTTTTAAAAAGTGACGGTATTTATTCTTGATCTCTTGACGGAATTTTTCTATTCTATTTAATGCTTCTCTAAAACTTTCCCCAGTATCGTCATCGCTAGTTAGTAATTCCATCAGTGTAGTAACCAATTTTTGGTATTCTTTTGATACCTTTTTGGATATTAATGGATGTGCTAGTTTTGTATTAATAATAACGATATTTTTTACCTGATACTTCCCTATTGTAAATACTTTTTTTGAACTAGCCATTGGAAAACCGTAAATTTCCTCACTAAATTCAACATTTTTAAATTTCTTTTTTTGGTTTACCACTTGATACATACTACCACCTACTTTTCTAATAAATCCGGTCTTCTTTTTCTTGTTTTCTTAATGCTTTCTTCTTTTCTATACTCCTCTATTTTCTTATGGTCTCCAGATACCAATACTTCTGGAACTTCCATTCCTCGAAATACTCTTGGTTTTGTATAAGTTGGATAGTCTAGCAAATTGTTATTGAAGGAGTCATTTTTGTGAGATTCTTCTTCTATTACCCCGGGGAGAAGTCTTACAATTGAATCTGTTAGTACCATACTCGCTAATTCTCCACCGGTTAAGACATAATCTCCAATACTAATTTCATAATCACAAAGTGTGCGAATTCTATCGTCAAACCCTTCATAGTGACCACATATTAATATTAAATGTTTTTCTTTGGATAGCTCGTATGCCACCTTTTGCTTATAAGGGATGCCATCTGGTGTTAATAAAATTACTTTACTATCTTGTGTTTTTAATGATTCTACACAATCAAATATTGGCTGGCACGTTAATACCATACCTGCTCCACCACCATAGGGAGTGTCATCCACTTTATGATGAGAATCTTTAGAATAATCTCTAAAATTATGGATTTTTATTTCTACTTTATTTTCTTCGATCGCTCGCTTTATGATAGATGATGAAAAGACATTTTCAAACATCTCTGGAAAGAGTGTTAAAATATCAATTTTCATAATATCACCTACATTTCTAATATTTTATCTATTATAATTTCTTTTTTATCTACATCTATTTTAACTAGTGGAGAAGACATTGGTACTAGTATTTCTTTTTCTACTGCTGCACGTATAATTTTATTTGTGGGACTTGCATAAAATATTTCCTTTATTATTCCTTTTTTTCCACTTGTTGTCAAGACTTGATAATTTATTAAGTCTTCATCTAGTACCTCTTCTTTTTCTAGATTTAGTTCTTCTTTTTCAATATAGACATTCTTTTTTAATAAGAATAATACTTCATTTATATCATGGTAATCGTCTAATGTGACCATGTTTAATCCTTTATGTACCCTATGTGTTTTTATTTCATATTGCTTGTTATCAATAATTAAATGATTACCTATACGAAATGCTTTTTCTTTATATGTGAAATTACTTTTTATTTTTAATTCTCCTTTAATTCCATGAGTTGCAGTTATTTTACCTAAATATACTTTTTCCATTATTTATTTAACTCATATAGTAGAATGCTTGTTGCGACTGCAACATTTAAGCTTTCTACTCTTTCATTCATTTTTATATATAATCTTTTGTCGCATTTTTCTAATGTTGTTGCACGAACTCCATTACCCTCGTTTCCAACGATTAAAGCATACTTTTCACGGTCTTTTTGATTTAATTCACATACATCCATTCCATAATCTACGGAGCTTCCATATACTGGGATTTCTCTATTTTTAATTACATCTATAATCGGATCTATTTTTCTACTAATTACATTTAAGTGAAATAGCATTCCTTGCGTTGCTCTTACTACTTTAGGATTATATAAATCCACTGTATTTTCTGATAATATTACTGTATCAATATCAAAGGCTTTCGCACTTCTAAGTATTGTTCCTAAATTTCCTGGGTCTTGAACTTCATCTAATATTAATAATTTATTACCAATGATATCTCTATCTGGTAATTTTTTACATAGAGCCATAATATCTGTTGGTGTATCTAAATCAGAAATTTTATCAATAATTTCTTTTGTTACATAGACATAAGGACACGGTAAAGGAATAGCGGCATTTTCTTCCATAATTAATTCTTCAATAATACCACTTTTAAATGCTTCTAATACTAAATGCATTCCTTCTACAATAAACTCTTCATATTCCTCTCTATATTTTCGTTTCTTTAACTTTCTATATTTTTTGACTTTTTCATTATCTAAACTTGTAATTACCATTAGAAATCTTTCATCTCCTTTCGATATTTTTTATAATCTGGCATATTTTCTTCTACTAACTCCCAAAATCTAGAAGAATGATTGGCATGAATCAAATGAGATAATTCATGCACAATTACATAATCTAAATATTTTGTATCTCTTTTTATTAAGTCTAAATTGAGAGTTACAGTTTTTGTCTTTGTATTGCAAACTCCCCATCTACTAGTCATCTTTCTAATTTTTAATTCTGGATAAGGAATTCTTTTAGAAAACCGATGATAAATAGCATCTAAGTGATCTTTAAAAATTACTTTAGCTTGTGCTTTATACCATTTATCTAAGTCTAAATTTTTATTTAAAAAGACTTTGTTTTCCCCTATCTTGATGTCACAATATTCTACATATACGATATCATATTTTTTTCCTAAATAGAAAAAACCTATGTTGTTTTTATTCTTTTTTTCTTGCTGAATTAACATTTTCTTTATCTTTTCTATGTTGTCTTCAATTAATTTTTTAATTGCTTTTTCAGTAGTAAAATAATTTGTAGTTACTTGTATTGTCATATTTTTTTTTACTCTAATATATGTATTTTTATTGGTTCTTTTCTTTTCTATTTCAATTGGGTATTCTTTATTATCTATCTGTAATTTCATGTTACCACCATAGTTATTGTACTATAAAATTAAAATAAAAGAAAGTTCCCTTTCCTTTCTTCTATTCTTTTGTTCTTTGTACTCCTGTGTAGTAATAGAAACCGTCAGTTCCTATATCAAATGTATATGTATACTGATTTAAGTCTTCTTTATAACTTGTTATATACTCACGAATTTCTTTTTCTGTTAAATTTGTATTAGCAGTTAATGGGGTTTCTTTTGTTAAATCCATATCTTTATATAGTTTTCCGGCATTTCCATCATAAAATGCTACTGCAGTAATTACTGTTAATGTATTTTCATCTTTTTGGGCACTAATAATTTCTTCATATCCTGTTATTGGAGTCATAGGACTTCCACATCCCTCTATTTTGGTCACATATCTCTTATTTTCTATATCATAAGACATGTCTGCACATCCAAGTTTAAAATTATTTATTTCATGATAAGTGCCAGGTCCAAATAGTCTTTCATAAGCTTCTTTTACTTTTTCTTCATCAACATACCCTACATTACCGGTTGCATCTGCTGGGATACTTGTTATGTTTATGTCTTTCGTATTCGTTGCAATAGCAAACTTATATGTTTCATCCATATCTTCTACTTTACTTCCACCTTTTTCATAAATTAGTGAATCTAAGCATTCACCTGGATTATGAACTTGTGCGATTAAAGCTTTTATGCTTGCATTGTCTGTTGCTATCTCTGTAATTTTTGTTTTTTCTTCTTTTTCGACTGTGTTGTTTTCTTTTGGCATTCCTGGTATTTTTACAATTTTTTTATCTATTAAGATATATCCTACTAACCCTAAAACCATGATGATTAAAATCACTGGTAAAACAATATTTCTTTTTTCTTTCATATTTACTCCTTTCTTTTATTATTACAATTTCTTTATATTTAATCAACTTTTTTTGCTTTTTCCTTGTCAAATTTGTATATTTTTATTTTTTTTTATTCATACTAACATTAGGAGGGAAAACTTATGAATTTAAGTATTAGAGAACATATAATTAATAACTTTAAGGGAGATAATTATGATACTTTGCGAAGAACTATTGACGAATCTGTCGCGTCTCAAGATGAGGTTACATTGCCGGGCTTAGGAGTCTTCCTAGAAATCATTTGGGAAAATGCTGACCAAGAGTTAAAAAATAAATTAATCGATATCATTAAATGTAGGGTTGAAAAGGGATTAGAGGAAGAAAAAAAGGAAAATTGATTCCTTTTTTTATTGCATTTCTTTAAAATAAATTGTTTTTTCTACTACTCTTTTAATGTCAGTATCATTAAATGGTTTTTTTATCATGTCAACAATTGGATAGGTAAAGGCTTTATCGATGGTTTCTTTTGTGGAATCTCCTGAAATGATTGATACTGGCATTTCTTGTAATAAATTATTTTCTTTCATATAATCAAGAACTGCAAAACCATCCACTTGTGGCATATTTAAATCTAATAGTATCGCCTTAATATTATTGTTATCTTTATTTGATTCAATAATTTCTAAAGCTTCTTTTCCGTCTTTTGCTACTCCTACTGTATATGAATCGCTAAAGATTCTACTAACAAAGTTTCTAACAATATTAGAATCATCTGCTACTAAAATTGTAGGGGATGTGTAGGATGCTCGATTAGCTACTACAACAGATTCTGCAGTTACTGTATTTTCTAACTCTGAAGATGGTGTTTCTTTACCAAGATATTGTTTAATAATATGAATTAAGCGATTCACTTCTGCTATTAATTCGTCATATGTATCATAAATGTAGTAAATATCCCCTACTTTGCTTTTCATTTCTTGACTTTCTGCTAACTCTGCTAATTTAGTGAAACCAAAGTATTTTGCATCACTTTTTAAAGAATGTGCATAAATTGCATAATTATACATGTCTTTAGTATTTTTATATTCTTCTAATTTGGGTAATTTTGCAGAAGCACCTAAAATAAACTCTCCTATGGTGTCATTGTATGTTGCGATATCTCCAAATAAATCTAAACTTTGATCTACATCAATTCCATTTTCCTTCAAAAAATCTACGTTCATCATAATCCTCAATCCTTCTATCTACTTTATTCTAAATAAATTATAGCGCAAAAAAAATTTATCTTCAATCCTTAATTTGTTTATATTTACAACAATGGTTATTGTCTTTTATTATAAATTATCGGATATGGATTTTGATATTCTTTCATGTAAGTCTTTTCTACTGCTCCAAGGCCAGCTTTCTCTGATGCTTTCCTTGCTTCATATAGCATGCTTAGCTCCCAGTCTTCTGATGTTGAAAATAAAGTATCATTATGACATGATCCTTCACAAAAAGCTATCATGAAATCCAAATTATTGTTTTGAGCTAGTTGTATAGCTGTTTGCGTTCCTTCACATGGCATAAAACCTATAATCATATCTGCTTTTGGAAGCTTTTCCTCGGGTGATAATCTTCTTTTTATCAAGGTAAGATTAGGTGCTGGACTGCTTGTTGTGATTAATTTATCGTCATAAACAGTTACACTTCCTCTTTTTTGACGTGAAGCTAGTTTTTTGCCTAAGGATGGAATGTTTCCTCCACCTATTTCTACGATGTTTTGATTAATATCAAAATGTTCAGCTAATAAATCTATAAAGCCATTATAAATATTCTTACTTTCTTCTAGCAAATTTAATTCGTCATAAATTTGCCTTAAAACATCAGGAACTAAGCAACTTCTTCTTCCCCAGGCATAATTTCTTAAAATGAATTCTTTTTCACTGTCTGTATAATCATTTTCATGTTCTTTTAAGAAATTTGATATTTGATGGTGTAAACCTAGTACGCTTATTTCTTTTTTTATCATATTCATTCCTCTTTACTAATGAAATTATTATACACTATATTTTATAATATAAAAAGAAAAACATACTTATTTATGCATGTTTTTCAGTAGTTTTGTTACTATATTTTATCATTTTTTGCAGATATATGGACTATTTTTATTTTCATCAATTAATTTCTATAGTCAAAATAGAAATCTAATATTCTTACTTGATCTCCTTCTTCTGCACCTAATTCTTCTAGTTTTTGGTCAATTCCCATTTTTGTTATTTTTTTAGCAAATTTATAGGCCGCCTCATCTGATGAAAATTTTGTCATTTTAAAAATTCTTTCTACTTCCTTACCTTGTATTACCCAGGTACCATCATCATCTCTTGTAATAGTGAATGGTTCTTCTTTCTTAAATTTATATAAGACATGGCTTTCAATTTGACTATCTTCATATAATGGGCTATTTGGTACTTCATCAACTAAGTCTGCAAGACGATCGATTACTTTTTGAAGTCCGGTGTTTGTTGCGGCTGAAACTTCATAGATTTCAATGTTTTTCCCTAGTCTCTGTCGGAATTTTTCTAATTCTTCTTTTGCATTTGGTAAATCCATTTTATTCGCTACAATGATTTGTGGTTTTTTTATTAATTTTTCATTAAAGGCTTCTAATTCTTTATTAATTAATATGTAGTCTTCGTATGGGTCTCTCATTTCGCTAGCGCTCATATCAAGAACGTGAGCTATTACTTTGGTCCTTTCAATATGTTTTAAGAACTTATCTCCTAATCCTTCTCCTTCGCTTGCTCCCTCTATTAATCCTGGAAGGTCTGCCATCACAAAACTTCTTCCATCGCTTGCTTTTACTACTCCTAAGTTAGGAGTTAATGTTGTGAAGTGATAAGCAGCAATTTTCGGTTTTGATCTTGATACCATAGAAATAATAGTACTTTTTCCTACACTTGGTAGTCCTACTAAACCAACATCTGCTAACATTTTTACTTCTACTTTTAGATTTCTCTTTTCTCCTTCTTCTCCGTTTTCAGAATAATCAGGAGCAGTGTTAGTCTGAGTTTTAAATGCTGTGTTTCCTCTTCCTCCACGGCCTCCTTTAGCAATGATTTCTTGATCATCTTTTTTTGACAAATCTGCTAAAACTAGTCCAGTATCTAAATCTGTTACTACTGTACCTTGTGGAACTTTGATAATAATTGGTTCCGCGCCTTTTCCATGTTGGTTTTTTCCTTTTCCATTTTCTCCTTTTTTCCCTTTGATTAACTTTTGGTATCTTAAATCTAGAAGAGTGTGAAGTCCTTCATCTACTTTGAAAATGATGTCTGATCCATGTCCACCATTTCCTCCAAATGGTCCTCCCATGGGAACAAATTTCTCACGACGAAAAGCTGTACAGCCATCTCCACCATTTCCTGCTTCTACTCTTATTTCGACTTCATCTACGAACATGTTCTCTCCTCCTTTTTGCTACATTATATCGTTTAAAAAACAAAAGAAAAGAAATTCTTTTCTTTATGCGGCTCTAGCCCGGGTACTTGCTTTATTCTCATTTGCACTTCTTACTGCTTCTTCTGCAAGAGTTGCTGCTGTTATATTCTCTGGGATTGGTGCTTGTGATATTACTGCTGGTAATTGACGTTCTTCCATTTTAGGCTGTTGCGTTACTACTCTTTCTGGTTGTTCTTCTTTTGGCATCTGCTGTTGATTTCTCTTACGAATATTATCCGCAGCCTGTTTACTTATTCCAGCAGCATTTGCTCCTAAAATATGAGTTTTACTTCCTTTATTTTGCAATTTTTCTAGTAGTTTATTCGCTTTACTTAATTTTTTGGTATAATGCTTACCTCTCCAATCATAATAAGCCGATTTTGCCTTATCTATTATACTTTGTTCAGGATTTAATGCGTTTTTCTTTGCTTCTACTAAATTTACTTGATTGTTGTAATAATTTACATTTCCTTGCCTTTTGGAATATTTTCCTAGTCGATATCTATCTACAATATGTTTTGGCATCATCATAGCTTTTTGAACCCCATTTATCAAATTTTTGGCACCACGTAATCTCTGCCTTTTTGCTATTTCGTGATTCATCCGTCTATTGATGATAGCTCTTGTAATATTAGAATTTACTTCTTTTTTTAAACTTTCTAATTCAGTTATTCTCTTTGAATAATCTTCTTCTTTTTCTGATATGGCTTTTATTCTATCATCTATAAACTTTGTTGCTATTCCATCAACTTTTGTTTGATTAGTATCACTTCGACTTTTTAATTCTTGTTGAATTTGCTCTTGTTCTAGTCTAAGGCGTTCTAATCTCTTGCTGGAATTAGTAACTATGTTTAGTAATTTACTATTTTGTGTTTCTAATAATGTAATTTCATCAGTAATACGATTTAAAGATTTTTGTAACATTTCTCTATATACGGTTTCTGAATTATTCATTGTTCATCTCATCCTCTCGGGCTATTTCTTCTTGAATTGCTTGTTGTACCGCTTCCCATTCTTTTTCATCTGAAATTCCAAGTAACTCAAAAGTATTATTTCCTTTATCATTCAAAATGGATATATATACTTTTTCATTATCTTCATTTATTTTTTCTCCAAGTGTGTACATTATGTAGTCTTTTCCTTCGTATCCTACTACATTAAAAATATCTAATACTTCTACTTCCATTTCTTTATTATCTGGCGTTGTTATTGTAATTTTGTTTTCTTCCACATTATCACCTCTATCTTATATATTTAGTTTAGCATAAAAGTGATGTTATGAAAATTATTTAGTATTATTTTTTACAGGTTGACGATTGTATTGTATAGATAAATAGTGATTTAGCCATAAGGCATTTTCTTTATTTTGACTTGTTGTTGCTGTTTTGAAAAATTCTAAATATGTACCTTCTTTTTCAAACTTAGGATATTCTTGTGGATTCTCTGTTTCTTCTGGGCTCCATAATATGCCTTTATCTTCTAATGAATTATAAACATTTAGCATGCAGTGAACATAATGACTAAAAAACTCCTCTTTTTCTTCTTGTGGTAATTGGGAATCCATGGTATCTAAAATTACTCCTAAATCCATTACTATTTGATTTGTCATTTTAAGATCACATAATTTTTCATAACTATATTCTAATATAGCTTCATTCATTGAAGCTATTACTTCGCCTTTTTCTTCTTTAGCAGTTGGTATAGCGAATGGATTACTGATATAACCGTCTTGTGCCATTCTTTTAACTACTTTTTTATAAATATCTCTAGAATTCATTTTTATTATCACCCTTATGCCAAAAAAGAACCTGACGGTCCTTTCTATTATTCTCCTACTGGATAAACTGAAGCTTGTTTTTTATCTTTTCCTAAACGTTCAAATTTAACAATTCCGTCAACTGTTGCAAATAAAGTATCATCGTTTCCACGACGAACATTAGTTCCTGGGAATACTTTAGTACCACGTTGACGATATATAATAGAACCTGCTGTTACAAATTCTCCATCAGCAGCTTTTGCTCCAAGTCTACGTCCTGCAGAATCACGTCCGTTAGATGTAGAACCTTGACCTTTGTGGTGAGCAAA
>CALVYF010000020.1 GCA_944372055.1 uncultured Bacilli bacterium
GTATAATAAATCAAAAAATATAAATAGAAAGGGATCAATCAAATAGATTAATATTTCTATAAGATTGATTATACGAGTGAAAAAATGTCAGCATATGTACAATTAGATAAAGTAAATTTATATTTTCCTGTATCTGAAGGATCAGAAGTCCTAACAGAAACAGATATAAGTGGCATAACCCAAACAATATCAGATCAACAATCTCAAATTGCTTATTTAGATGTGGATTTAAAAACTGCAAAAGAAAATACTACATATGAACAGGTACAAATTGAAGGCCTAGAAGAAATAAGTACAGTTATTGAAGAAAAAATAATGACTGTATATAATAAGTTAAGTACTGAAACGTTTTCAGAAACTTATAATAAAATTATAGAATTGAAGGACAAACAAGAGGCAAAGGATAGAGCAATTTTAGATGCATATTATTTAGCGTTGGATGCACAGGAAGCTATGAAAAAAAGACATGAAGCATATGAAAATTATCAGTCGCAAATACAAAGCTGTAAAAATTATTATTCAAATCCTGATGCTACACGAACAGAGATTGACATAGCAGAAGGAGCAAGAGATAGTGCTAGATCGTCGTATCAAGAATATAATAGGCAATACAATGTAGCCGAAGAAAAAGCAATAGATGCATATAGAAAAGCTCGTGATATGGAACCAAATAAAAGTGGCGATTATAGTATGACAAGTGTCTAGGATAAAAGGATGATATAGAAAAAATTGTAGAAATGGAGGGTTATTATGTCTTTAACAATTAAAGTAGATAACAACGCATTGAAGTCAGCATCAACTTCTTTAAGTACTGCAGCAGGTAATATAGAACCAATAGTAAATAAGATTTCAAATTTAAAAATTGACAATCCAAAAATAAAAAATTCAATAAAAAAAGAAATGGAAAGTGCCATAGACAGTTTAGCTACTGAATTAAAAAAATTACAAACTTACATAGTACAATTTGCTGACGACACTGATGTAATATTAAATACTGTAAAAGAATTAGATGAGAAATATGATTCCTTATCTGCTGAAGAAAAGGGAGCTTTATTTTGGAAAAATACAACATTTGAAAGTTCAGATGATAAGGTTTTACAGGAATTAATTAAAGAGTTGAATGCAGCTGGCCTAATGACAGCTAACGGGGTATTCTCAAGCTCATTATTTGAATCACCATATGATTTAGGAACGTTTGTTGCAGATGGATACGAAAATAGAGAAGCCTGGAGA
Organism: uncultured Bacilli bacterium; assembly: GCA_944372055.1. Lineage (GTDB taxonomy): Bacteria > Bacillota_I > Bacilli_A > RF39 > UBA660 > Faecimonas. The sequence goes on from CALVYF010000020.1 coordinate 1,234, forward strand.
GAAGAATTAGTAAACAAATATATGGAAACTGGGTTTACTAAAGAAGATGCTGAAGCAGTTGCTGCTTATGATATGGCTTTAGCAGAAACTAGAGCTACTGGTGCAACTGTACTAGCTGGAGGAATAACATTATCGAGTATTTATGATGGTAGAAGAGAAGCGCTTCAGAATAAGATTGAAGCAGATAAAGCTAAAGAAACAAAAAAACAAGAAGAACCAGATCCAACGCCAGATCCAACACCAGATCCAACGCCAGATCCAACACCAGATCCAACGCCAGATCCAACGCCAGATCCAACGCCAGATCCAACGTCAGATCCAGATAAACCAATAAAATATAGGACAGAAAATCCAACACCAGAGCCAAACAATACCCCTCAACGACAAGAAAACCCTACACCAAAGCCAGAAGAAAAACCTTCAACTACAGAAGAAACTCCGGTAAAGGAAGAAGAAAAAGAGCCTACAATTATTGAAGAAGAGGAAAAAGTTCCAGAAACTCCTAGTGAAGAAAAACCTTCAACGACACCAGAGCCTGAAACTCCACCTTCAAACAATAATAGTAATAATAGTGGGGCTGTAAACAATACTCCATCTACTGGAGGAAATACGAATAGCGGAAACAATTATTATGCACCAAACAATAACAATGGTGGAGGAAACTATAATAGTGGAGCAAGTTCAAATACACCAACCACAGGTACAGGAGCTCCAAATGAAAATGCCTCAACAACAACGCCATCTGCTCCAGAAAGTGATGCCGGTATAACGGATAATACTGGAGAAACATTAGATGTGATTAGTATTGATAAAGATGGTGGTAAGTCATCAGCTAGTACTTCTTCAAATGATGGAGGAAGTGTAGTGCCTACAATCTTAGGTGTAGGTGTTGCTGGAGCTGCCGCAGTAGCTGGAGCAAAAATCCTTCATGATAAAAAGAAAAAAGAAAATGAATATACCTATGAAGATGATAATTCAACTTCTAGTGATAATAGCTTTGCTGATTTAGAGACTTATACCGATAATAATATCGAAGATACAGCCGATACTATATCTCCTGAAAAATATAAGGCAGGAAGTGCAAATGACTTAGTATTAGAAGGGAACCCTTCAGATATAAAAATAGATGAGAGTATCGCAGATATACCAAATCAAAAAGAAGAACTTGAATAAGGAAAAGAGGTTAGAAAATGGATAATAAAATTTTACCACTAGGTAGTGTAGTGCTTTTAAATGGTGGTACTAAAAAAGTGATGATAATTGGTTATTGCATGAAGACCCCCGAAAAACCAAATCAAATATATGATTACTGTGGATGCGTTTTTCCTGAAGGAGTTCTTCGTTCTGATGTAACCTGTGTATTTAATCACGAACAAATAAAAGAAATTTGTTTTTCTGGATTTCAAAATGATGAATCTAATAAGTTTCTAGAAAGAGTCTTAACTTTAACAACAAAAGAAGATAAAAAAGAAGAAATACAAGAGGAACCGAGATTCCAAATGGAATCTTTAGAAACAGAATGACCATAGAATCATTCTGTTTTTCTTAATATGACAATTACCTATGATACTCCAATAGAATCTTTATTAGATGTTGAAAAAGTAAAAGAAAGTCTAGAAAATTATGAACAAATTGCATTCAATAGAAGTAATCAACTATATGAATCAATAGAAGTAGAACAAAAAATTGGATTATCTTCAGATGCTTTTCAAATGGATGATAATCCTCTGTTATATGAGAAATCAGAATTAATAAAAAAGAGCATAGAAGATGTAGAAAATGAATTAATAACATGGAAGAATACAGTTTTAAAACAAGCAAAAGATAAGCGTCAAGAAGAATTAACAGAACTAAAAAGAAAAGTGAAAGCAAAAGTAAATGAGTTATTAATAGAACTAGTAAAAGCTAGAGCTAGTGCAATGATTAAAAAACCACCAACTAATATAGAAGAATTAGAAAAAAAATACAATTATTATACAAACAAATATGAAATATTACTAAAATTAGAATAAGGTGAATTATGTCAAGTGTAAAAGTAGATTATAGTAATTTATTAGCATCCGCTTCTGAAATAGAAACGACTTCACTAATAGTGAAAATAGCTATAGAAGAATTACCAGAGATTAGAGAATCTATAGAATCTCAAGGAAAAAATCATGACAATTGTTTTGGAAAAATTTCTTCTGATATAGAAAATACATTAAATAATATTATAAAAAAGATGATGAATCTCTCAAATGATATGAGGACTATAGTAAATACATTCACGCAAGCAGAATTGGCAATGATTGAAGGGATGAATATACATTCTCAAGGACTTGAGAATGTATTAAAATCTCAATATAATTTTACATTTAATGAAGAATTAACGGGCTATAATTATGAATATTATCAAAACTTATTCAATAAAACTATATCCAAGGCATCTGATGAAAGAACAAAGTCAACTATGGCCGCTATCTTTTTAGCCACTTCTTTTCCACATATGAATTATTTCTGGGGTGGAGGACATGATACTATTTGTGAAGGATTGGATCCAACCTGGGGACAACCAAAAGTAGTCACAGCAGAGGGAAGCACAACAACAGGAACAGAAATGCCAAATAGCCTAGATTGCTCTGGTTATGTTTCCTGGGCATTAAAAAATGGCGGATATAATATAGATGGACCAATGACAACCTATGACCTAGAAAATATTGGAAATAAAACACCAATAACAACTGCAACACAAAATAATATTCAAGCAGGAGATTTAGCGTTTATGGAAGGCCACGTTGGCATGATTATAAAAGTAGATGGCAATGAAATTACAGTTAGTCATTGCTCTGGAACTGGTGGTATGAATATCACTAAAATGGATACCACTACAGGATTAGTAACAGAAGACTGGAATCAAGAAGCAAATAGAGTAGGAAAAACCTATTTTACAGATGTTATAAAAGTAAACTATAACAACTAAAAGGGGGGGACGAATATGAAAATAGCAGATATTACGTATCAATCCAATATGAGTGAATTTATAGATATGGGACAGGTATCTTCCCAAGTAGAAGTATTAGGAACACTAATAAGCAATATCAAAGACAGTCTATTAAGTTCATTGTATAATTGTACAACAATAGAAAATGGAGGGCTTGATAAAGAATCTTTCATATTAGAGGGCGAATCAATATTAAATGATAAAGCAAACGAAAGTAAAGAAAATGTGGAAATGTTATTAGAAAAAATGAATAGTTTAAAAAATATAATAGTAGAAAATGCTACTGAACATAGAATAGAAGAGTTAACAAGATATATCCAGTGTCTAGAAGAAAGAATTAGTGAAGTGGAAGAAAAAATACAAACTCTTAATGCAATGTTAAGAGAAACACAGTCTGGAACGGAACTACCCACGATAAGTGCTAAGTATATAATATTGATGGAACAAATAAAATCATATGAAAGGGAATTGGGTGTTGGTACAACATTTATGCTGGGATTAAGACAAAAATTAGAAATGGCTAAGAGAGAGTTGAGTAAGCTTAATATATGACAACAGTTGTAAAATATAAAGCATTAAAAAATGCTAGTAATACTTTGCAAGCAGCTATCGATAGTGACATATTATATAAATCCCAGCAAACACTAACAGAAATATATGAATGGCTGAAAGCAGAAGATATAAAACATCAATGTTTTGACCAAGCTAATAATATACTAACAGATGTACAATCTGATAGTATAAAAGCAACAGAAGATTATATGAGACTGGCTACAATAATTCCAATCATAATAGAAAGTTTTTCTTCTACTGAAGAGAATGCAATAAGAAATTTGAAAGAATTTATAAATGACTTTTTTAAAGCAGAAACTGTAGGATTATTTCCTTTTATATACAAAGAAATGCAAATGTTAAATGAAGAAGGTAACGGAAAATATGATTTAAGAGTTCAAGGGTATACAAAAGCAGGAGATTATTATCTAATAACAGCCTATGATCATAACCATAATTTAAATTCAAGAGTTTATATTTATGATAAAACAGGAAGATGTATTGGATATATTAAATTTCATAATAAAGAAGACAAAAATGCTCATGTAGGTGGAATCACCTATGATGAAGAAAATAATATTGTATTTATTACTGGAAAAGCAGGAAAGGTAAATACATATAAACTAAACGATATTACAGATGCCTTAAATCAAGTAAATTTAAATAGTAATAAAGTGCCATCGATTCCTAGTGATGAAGTGTTAGAAACGATAGGATTTGGAAGTGTTAATATCTCATCCCATTTCAAGGATAAAACCAGTGCCGCTACCACATATTACTCAGAAAGTGAAAAGGCTCTATATGTAGCAGATTGTGCAGCAGCAGGAAGTTTAATTAAATATTCTGTAACAGTAGGAGAAAATGGAGTATCCTTTGATGAGGGAACGGTAGTATCAAGAGACTTTGCCCCATGTTGTCAAGGAATTGCTACCTATACAGATTCTAATGGAAAAAATTATATTTATGCCACACAATCCTATAGTGCCAAACGCGAATCCGTAATACAAAAATATGAAATTACTGATACTGGAGTAAAAGAAGTAGGAGCAACAACAATAGATACTCCAGGATTAGAAGGAATTCAAATAGATAAACAAGGAAACTTATCGGGAGTATTTGAAAACTTTAAAGATAAAAATAACCCTAATAAAACTATAAATGTCAATGTAAATACAATAGACTTTTCAAAATCATTAAGTGAAATAAATCCAGAATTAGAAGAGTTTTATATAGCCATGGGAACAAAAAATAAAAAAGGACTAAATAAGAAGTAAGGAGAAAATATATGGTAAAAAATATCAATAATAATATTTTAGTAAGTAGTAAATTAAAACTATGTACAATTGGTACAATAGGAATAATTTTAGCTTCATCGTTAACTGGTTGTACATATAGTACTTTCCAATCTTCAGAAAATGATTTAAATATTACAAATAGTGCCGAAGAATTGATAAAAAGTGAAGATGTTGCCACAATCGATTTAGAGTATAATGGCCTAGAAAATATTTCTGAAAGAGATATAATCACTTTTTCAAATCCTGAAACAGCAGAAATTCAGGCAATCATCTCAACAGACAAAAAGCAAAATGAACTAACACTTGCTCCAGGCGAATATATGATTACATCAAACTATCTAGAGACGACTAATTTTGAAATAACAGACGCAAATGAAGAGTGGAACGTAGAAGCAAACTATAATACTAACACTTTCACAATAACTGAAAAAACAGCTTCTAAAGCCAAGTAAAAATATTAATATTTTCTTTTTATAAATTATATAGTATAATGAATGTGGTGAATAAATATGGAAATACAATATATAATTATAGTTGTTATCTTAATCATAATTTTACTAGCAATATTAAAAGCAACAAAAAAAGATGCAAATCTAGATTTTAATAAATTAGTAGAATTACTTGGTGGAAAAGATAACATTATTGAAACAGAAACGAATTTATCTCGTTTCAAAGTAACACTAAAAGATGTTACTAAAGCAAATAAAGAGGGTATACAAAAATTAGGTGCTAAAGGTATTGTAGAAATTGACAATCAACTTAAAATCATTTTAGGACCAGAATCAAAACAATTAAAAAAGTACATAGATGGATTAAAATAACCCATCTTTTTTTTGCAAAAAAATAATTCAACTATGATTGAATTATAAAATCATCAGGATCAATTTCAGCTAATTTATCCAAACTAACATTTAAAGCTTTAGAAATATTCCATATGGTCTGAAAAGAAAAGGTTTTCTTTCCTTTTTTCGATTCAATTCTACGAACAAATTCATGAGAGACACCAATTGCTTCTGCAAGTTCTGCTTGTGTTAATCCAGCCTCTTTTCGATATTTTTTGATATTTTTAGCCACTTGTTCATAAATATTTACTTCATACATTGCAATCACCATAGTTTTATTATGAAACAAAGTAAAACAATAGTATGTAAACCGACGGTAAACAACAGATAAAGAGAAAAGGACAAAAATCGACAAATTTCGACAAAAAAGATTAGTAAACTAAAAAGGGTGAGATTATGTCGATTTTTGAATCTTTAATTATAAATTTAATATTTCTTCTTTTTCCCTTTCTAATATATGCAATTTATATCAGTTATCGAAATAATATCAAAGACGAAAAATTAATTTTTGATTTTGTACTTTTTTCTTCTATGTTTTTAATTATCCGCTATACGGGAGAGGAAAGCTCGATTGCTAGTCTAATTTTTATTAACTTTCCATTATTAATTGCTATAATAAAAAAGAGAAGTATTTTAGTTATTATTCTATCCATAATAACGATTTATTATCATCATTTAATATTAGGAACTCCGATAATTTATAGCATCATAGAATATAGTTTCTATCTGATAGTTTATTTTTCTATGCTAAAAAAACCTGCTATGACTTCTTCGTTATTAAATATATTTATCAGTATAAAATCCTTTATTACGGCGTGTTATCTATGTTTAAAAGATTTTAATCATATCCTATCACCACAAAGTCTTCTTTCTTTACTGTTTGTTTTATTTCTATTTCTAATAACAATGAGCAGTATTTTATGGTTATTAAAAGAAGGAGAGCAAATAATAGATAAGAATAAAGCACTGCGAGAATTAGAAAAAGAAAAAGAATTAAAATTAGCATTATTTAAATTAACTCATGAAATAAAAAATCCAATTGCTGTATGTAAAGGATACTTAGAGATGCTAGACATAGAAAACAAACAAAAACTACAAAATTATCTTCCAATTATACAAGACGAAATAAATAGAACATTATTAATAATTAATGATTTCTCCGACTATGGTAAATTACAAATAGAAAAAGAAGAAGTGGATTTAGAAATGTTATTAGAGGATATCCAAAATACACTAGAGCCATTATTAACAGAAAAAAAAGTGACTGCTAGATTTATTATCAAAGAAGAGGAATTATATGGATGCTTAGATTACAACAGAATGAAACAAGTATTAATAAACTTAATAAAAAATGCGATTGAAGCAAAAGACGAAAATAGACCTTTAACCATTACCACAACGATTAAAAAGACAAAAGAAGAGATTAAAATAAAAATAGAAGATACGGGAACTGGTATATCAAAAGAAAGTTTAGAAAAAATTGATAAAATATTCTATACAACAAAAGAGCATGGTACAGGAATAGGAGTAGCTTTATCAAAAGAAATAGTAGAACAACATCAAGGAAGTATTTTTTATCAATCTACTTTAGGAAAAGGAACGAAAGTGACAATTCTTCTACCATTAAAAGAAAACTAAAGCCAAAGCTTTAGTAATAATAATTAGTAGTATAAACAGGGTATGGTGTAGGATACATGATAGGTGGATACATTGGGTATGGCGGACGATTATTATTGGCAATACCATATCCTAGTGCAGTACCTGCTAATCCTCCGACAAGAAAAGGTGCAAGAAAAAATCTTTCTCCATCAGCATTCACTCCTTCGGCAGGAATACCAGTAGTAGAAAAGCTATTAGGCATAGTAGTATAAGGAACACCATCATATACACGAGCCTCATAAGTAGTAGGTACACCATAATTATTAGAATACATCATATTAACACTCCTTTATGATAATGTATGTAAAAAGACTAAATAGGTGTTAGAAATATGTTATAATAAAACATATCATAGTTTTTTGTATAAATTTATGATATAATAACCAGCGGTGATAATATGGCGTTAAAAAATATAAAAATTACTGCAGAACAAAAGGCCTATTATGAAAATCATTACATAGATTTAGGTATGGAAAGCCATATATATCGAAATAGTCCTAATACAATAATTAAAATTTGGAAAGATGAAGTAATTACAAATTCACAAAAAGAAAATAAAAAAAATAAACTGGTGAAAATGTATGAAAAAAGATTAAAACATATTCCAACAATTATATGTACATATAGTCTATATGATGTGTGTGTTGGCTATGAGATGAGCTATGACGAAGATGATATACCAATGCTAATTGCTCCACTGGATAGAAGTAGTAAATTAAATGCTTTAAAAGAAATAAAAAGTATTTTACAATACTTTATTGATGAAGGAGTAATTTATCCAGATATAAAAAATGATAATATTCTAATTAACAATAGAACAGGAAATCTTACCTTTTGTGATATGGATAATAGTAAAATAGATAATTTACCAATAGATGTATATCCACATTATGCAGCAAGATTTTTTAAAGGATATGGACAAGAAAATAGTTCCTTACATTCTTATATGCTTAATTTATATACATTGACAGAATTAACTGATACTTGGCAAGAGGAAGTAATAGAAGGAATTAGTCAAGGTGAGTATCAAGACATGTTTACAGAAAGAGGAAAAGTTATTTTAAAACAAATGAAACAAGTGACACCAAAATATACTGGAGAATATCTAATTGATTATATAAAATAATAAAAGAGGTGATAATATGGAAAGACTACAAAAAGTAATCGCAGAAAGTGGAATTACATCAAGAAGAAAAGCAGAGGAGTTAATTATTGCTGGAAAAGTAAAAGTAAATGGACAAACTGTAACAGAGTTAGGAACCAAAGTTTCTAATAAAGATAGAGTAGAAGTCAATGGGAAACCAATTGAAAAAGAACAAAAAGAATACTATATTTTAAATAAACCAAGAGGAGTTGTTACAACAACACAAGATGAACATCATAGAAAAACAGTTGTTGATCTAATTCCAACAAAAGCAAGAATCTATCCCGTGGGAAGACTAGATTATGATACAACAGGAGTCCTTCTTCTAACGAATGATGGAGAGTTTGCTAATATTTTAATGCATCCAAATGATAAAGTAGAAAAAGTATATATGGCTAAATTAAATGGTATAATTAAGGGTGAGGAAATTAATAAATTAAAAGAGGGCATAGAAGTTGATGGTCAAATAGTAAAAGCTACTAGAGTGAAATTAAAGAAAATAAATGAAAAATCTAACACTTGTATGGTACAAATTACAATTCATGAAGGTAAAAATCATCAAGTAAAGAAAATGTTTGAAGCCGTAGGCTTTTTAGTAGATAAATTAAAAAGAGAAAAAGTAGCTTTCTTTGACCTAAAAGATTTACAGTCAGGAGAATTTAGACAATTAACACCAAAAGAAGTAGCAAAAGTATATGCCTTAGAACAAAAAGAAAATTCCCATTAGGGAATTTTTTATATGACAGAATAAAGAATATAAAAACAAATTATAATACCAATGATTACAAATAGTAGAAGAATAATTCCAGGTCCACTAACAGAATTACGATTTTCCTTTCTTAACTGTGTTAAGTAAGAAGAAGGATACTTCTTTTTAATATATTTAATTTTTAATTGATATAAGAGTAAACACAAAGGATTATAAGCAATCATAGCAATAGTTCTGGTAACTAAAATACCAAGAAAAATTAAAATAATATTTTCTCCAAATTGAACAATAAGATACCAAATATAGATTTCTAAAGCTTGCAAAAAAGTTCCTAAAAAAAGAAAACCTCGTACTAAAAAATAAAATGGTCCTAAGAGAAAACATGATTTTGCATTATTATTACGAACAATACTATCATAATCATTTCCTAAATAAATTTCTAAATCACTAGCTTGATGTTCTTCATAACCATGAATTTGTTCTCCATTATCTAAATAACCACAATGAGTGCAAAATACATGGCTCTTAGAAGTTGACATATCTTTTCCACATCTAGGACATCTCATAATGTACCTCCTACTTATAAAAAAATAATTATCCCCATAAATCAATATAGATAAAAATAAAAGAAATAACAAACAAAACAAACAGTAACAAGGCTAAAAACAAAGACATATAATTATTAACGTGGCCATTATTTTTTCTAAGTTCTTCTAAATAAGTATCAGGATATTTATTTTTTATTTTTTTAATTCTCCTGTTATAAAAATAAATACAAATCATGTTGTTAGTAGCCATAAAGATTGTTCTAGAAATTAAAATAGCGATAGCTAACAAGACATAACGAAAATGAGAAAAAGAATCATACATCAATGCCCAAAACAGCCATTCTAAAGGCATTAGAATAAGTCCTAATAAAACAAACCCTCGATAACAAAGATATAAGGGACCAAGAATGAGATTACTCAACCAATTTGTATTTCTCCAAATTTTTTCAAAGTCTTTGCCTAAATAAATTTCTAAATCACTAGCCTGTTCTTCGACATATCCGTGAATTTGTTCTCCATTATCTAAATAACCACAATGCGTACAAAAGGTATGTTCTTTATCTTTTGTCATCAATTTATTACACCTAGGGCACCTCATCTTCTCACCTCTACTATCAGTATAGCAAAGAAAACAGAAAACGAAAATAAAAAGATATAGAGTACTATACTTTCCATTTGAATTTTGTCATATCAACGCAACCATTTTCTTTAAATAGGACTCCTTCTTTTAATAATAATTCTTTTTGCTTAATAAAAGAGGAAGCACACCTTCCTTCATGATTTACTACTCGATGACAAGGATAATTTCCAAAATTAAATAAATAAATTCGTCTGTCATAAAATAAAAAAGTCCCTAAGGACTATTCTTCAACCTCAATTGCTCCAGTAGGACAACTGTCAGCTGCATCTTGTACTTCTTGTTTGTTATCATCTTCTACATCTTCTGTTTTTAATGTAGAAAGACCTTCATCATCTATTTCAAAAACATCATCACAAATAGCTGCGCAAGCACCACAACCGATGCAACTATCTCTATTAACTTTTACTTTCATATTTAATCTCTCCTTTCACTTCATTATACAAGAAAAACTTATTGACGTAAAGAGCTAATTATTACTTTTGTTTTTATTTAAGGTGTGATAAACTAAAGTATAGGAAGGTGAGCGGTATGAGAAGCAGAATGGAACGTTACGAAAAAGAAGAACAAGGACAAACAGCACGTAGATCAAACAAGAACCAAGAACTATACGAAAATATCGGACGTAATACGAAATATACTAATTTTACAGATGTAACAAACGCCAATGCTTTTGATTTGGGTACTGCTCAAAAAAACTATCGTACTAGAGAAGGTTACCATCAGATAAAAGAGTACAATGATTTTGTTCCCGAACCTAAAGTAAAAAAAGAATTAGATGAATTCAATTATTTATATCAAGACCACGAAAATAAAGTTTATGATATTAATAGTGTAATAGCAGAAGCCAAAAAGAACCGTATCAAGAAAGATGAAATGGAAGCAAAAAGAAAGTTGAAAAATACCAACTACAATATTTTAGCCAGTCTAAACCCAGAAGAATTAGAAAAATATAGAAAAGAAAAAGTAGAACGTACGAAACCTGATGAAGAAGAATTAAGAGAGTTAATTGATACCATTACTTCGAAAACGTTAGCTGGAGAGATAGATCAGAGAACAAGTGTAGATTTATTAAGTGATTTAATGGCAACAAATATGATGGACAGAGTAGAAATGCCACAAAAAGACGAAGAGGAATCACCAGAAGATGAGATAGAGAATGAGCCAGAAGATACGGAAGAAATTGAAGAAAAATTATCGTTATCCAAAGAAATACTAGATAAAGATCAAATCGACAAAGTAAATAAACTCAAAGAAGAAAAAGGCTCTGGAAGCATTATGGATGAATCTGATACAGACTTCTATACAAGAAGCATGGACTTATCAGATAAAGATTTTGAAATGGACGATGAATTTAAAGAAAAGAAAATGCCACTAGCAATAAAAATAATTTTAATTATCTTAGTAATTGCAGTGATTGCTGTAGCAGGATACTTTATTTATAAAAACTTCTTTTAATACTCAAATTTTGAGTATTTTTTTACTGGAACTATTTCCAACAATTCCTATTTTATGATATATTAATAAGTATAAGAAGTAGGAGGAATAGCTTGTGAATCTAAAGTTTGTAGTAAACGATTATGTATTAATCTGGAACTTATTGTTTCAAGCTTCAATAAATGAAAAAATTCATAAACTAAAACAAAAATTATGGATTAACTATAAAAAAGAATATAATGCTACTTATCGTGATAAAGAGCTTATGTTAAAAGACCCTAAGAACTTTATTCCTAACGATGATAGCATTTATAATATAATGTTAGAAACAAAAGAATATGAAAAAATCAAAAAAGATACAGAAAAATATCGTAATCAAGTATTAAAAATATGGGATGATAACAAAAAAGATGCAATTAAGATAATTAAATCTATAACAAAATTAGAAATAAAGCCATACCAAGTATTAATAGTGAATGATGGATTAGATATCATCGATACAACAACGCCAAAAGATGCTAAAGTAAATACAATTATACTAGGAAAAAAAGTAACGGCAGATACTTCATTAAAATTATTAGTAGACTTAGTTTATAGGATTATAAAAAAAGAATTACAAGAGTATAAGACAGAATATAAAGAAATTGTGGATGCGGTAATCGAGTTAGCCATATTAAATGAATTTCCAACGAGAATAACGGGACGTAGCCATTACTTAACAGGAGATCCTACGCTAAACTATTTAAAAAGACAAATATATCCATACTGGTTAATGTATTTAGGAGCGGATAAAGAAGAAATGATGAACTTTATGATGCGAGATAAAATTGCTTTTGACATAGATAAATATTCCTATGAAAAAGAGCTTAAGAAAAAAGATATACTAGGCTTTATTGATTTTTGTATTAGAAATCAAAAATATATTGTAAAAATACATGAATTAGAGATAATATAATATTTGTATAGGGGGATAGTAGCATGAACGATAAAATGGAGATTTTATTAAATAAAATAAATATGGATAAAGAAAAATATCCATATTTTTCTAGTGCTAAATTAACAAAAATAAAAGTCCATAGAAAAACATCTACATGGGAAGTATTTATTTCTATCCCTAGTGCAGTGCCATTGGAAATAATAAAAGAATTAGAAGAAAAGAAGAACAATTTAGACGAACATGCCAAAGAAATAACATTTATTTGGGATGTAGAAAATATTGATGTAAATACCTACTTAAGTTACTATCCATATGTATTAGAACAAGTAAAAGAAGAATTAAAAGTACTAGAAATCTATAGTGATGCTTTAAAAATAGAAGAGGGGTTTCTTGTTTTAATCGCAACGACACCAGTAGAACAAGAACGTCTAAACCAGGTATTAGAAAAAATTAATACAATCTATAAACATTTAGGATATAAATTTAATATTGAGATAATATTAAGACATGAAGATAATATTTTAGAAGAAATCAAACAGGACTTAGTAGTAAAAGTAAAAGTTCCAGAAAAAAAGGAAGAAGCCCCTGTTGAAGTACCAAAAGAAAAGAAATTTAGAAAAGAAGCAAAAGACCCAAACAGTGTAATTGGTAGAGGAATCAAAGAAGATCCAATAAAGATTAAAACATTACTTGGAGAAGACAATAATGTTGTAGTAGAAGGATATGTCTTTGGTACTGACTATTTTGAATCTAGCAAAACAGATTTTAAAATTATTACTTTAAAAATTACAGATTATTCAGATAGTATCTATTGTAAAGTTTTTGTAAGAGATAATGATGAATATAAAAGATTATGTAAAGAACTAAAAGCAGGTTCTTGGTTTAAGATTAGAGGATATACAAAAGAAGATCAATTTGCGAAAGAATTGGTATTAAATGCTAGAGATATTATCAAGATAGAAAAAGAACAAGAAGTTGTTATAGATAAAGCAGAAAAGAAAAGAGTAGAGCTACATTGTCATACAAAGATGAGCCAAATGGATGGAGTAGTAGATGATGAAACTTTACTAAAACAAGCCATTAAATGGGGACATAAAGCTATTGCAATAACAGACCATAATGGTGTTCAAGCATTCCCACATGTCTTTAATTTTGTAACAGGTTACAACAAGAAACTAAAAGAAGGAGAAGAACCATTTAAAGCTATTTATGGAGCCGAATTAACTCTAATTGATGATACAGTAAATATTGTAGTAAGACCGAATAATAAAAATATGTTAGAGCAAACTTACGTTGTTTTCGACTTTGAAACAACAGGATTTAATGCTGGTGGAGCGGATTCAATAATTGAAATTGGTGCTGTTAAAATAAAAAATGGAGAAATATTAGAAAAATATGATGAATTAATTAATCCAGGACGTCCACTACCACAAAAAATTATAGATGTAACAAACATTACAGATGAAATGTTAGAAGGAAAAGATAATGAAGAAAATGCGATAAAAAGATTTATCGCGTGGTTTGGAGATTGCCCAATGGTTGCTCATAATGCAAAGTTCGACGTATCTTTCCTAGAGATGGCCTATAAAAAATATAATCTTGGTACATTCACGAATCCAGTAATTGATACACTAGAATTATCTAGAACGATGGATAATACTTATGCAAGACACTCCTTATCAGCTTTAGTAAAACGTTATGAAGTACCATGGGATGAAAGCGCCCATCATAGAGGAGACTATGATGCTGAAGGAACAGCATTAGTATTCCATAAGATGTTAAAGAAATTATCTAATCGTAATATAGAGACAATGGACCAACTAGATACTTTAGTTAGTAAAGATGAAATCCATAAATATGGTCGTGCTTACCATGTTAATTTATTAGTAAAAAATAAAATAGGACTAAAAAATCTATTTAAATTAATATCACTAGCAAACACTACGTATCTATATAAAACACCAAGAATCCTACGTAGTGAAATAGAAGCACATAGAGAAGGCTTATTAGTAGGTAGTGGTTGCTATGAAAGTGAAGTATTTACTTTAGCAAAATCCAAAAGTGAAGATGAACTTTCTAACATTATTCGTTTCTATGATTATGTCGAAGTCCAACCAATGGAATGTTATAATCACTTAATCCAATCAAGCGATTTTGGAACAGAAGTAGAACTTGCAGCACATATTGAAAAAATCGTTCGTGTAACAGAAGAAGCAGGAAAAATTATTGTTGCAACAGGAGATGTTCACCACCTAACAAGAGATGATAAAATTTATCGAGAAATTATTGTGAATCAAAAAGTACCAGGTGGGGGACGTCATCCTCTAGCAAGATCAAATATCAAAGAAATTCCGTCCAACCATTTTAGAACAACAGATGAAATGTTAGACGACTTTAAATTTTTAGGAGAGGAAACCGCAGAAAGAATCGTAGTGGAAAACACCAATAAAATTGCCGATATGGTAGAAATCATTGAAGTTATTATTGATACCGGTGGAATCCCATTTTCTCCAAGAGTAAAAAGTGATGATGGAAAAAGTTATCTAGACTGTCCAAGAGTAGTAACTGACTTAGTTTACGACAAGGCAAAGGAGTGGTATGGAGATCCGCTACCTTATTCCATAGAAGAACGTATCTCGACAGAGTTATATGGAGATATTGTATTTAAGACAATAAAAGAACAATTAGAAAAAGAAAACTTAAGTGAAGAAGAATTTACGGTAAAAGTACATAAGACTCTACATGATGAAATTCTAAAAGGAGTAGATAATGTAAAATCCTTAATTAGAAATCATATCCAAGAAACAAGTGAAGAAGAATTATCAGAAGAAGAATTAGAGAAAAAACTAGATAAATCGTTAGGTGGAGTTATCGGTGGAGGATTCGATCCAATTTACTTGATTGCTCAACGTTTAGTAAAGCATTCAAACGATGAAGGTTATTTAGTGGGATCCCGGGGATCTGTTGGATCAAGTTTCGTTGCGACTCTAATGGGAATCACAGAAGTAAATCCATTAGCGGCACATTACCGTTGTACAGAATGTAAATTAAGTATCTTTGAAGATGAGGAAGGAAATCCTCTAGGAGCAACATATTCCTCAGGATTTGACTTACCTGATAAAGAATGCCCACACTGTCACATTCCTATGATTAAGGATGGACAAGACATGCCATTCGCAACTTTCTTAGGATTTAATGCCGATAAAGTTCCTGATATCGACTTAAACTTCTCAGATTTAAATCAAGCAAGTGCTCATGCTTATACGAAAGTATTATTCGGAGAAAACAATGTTTTTCGTGCTGGAACGATTGGTACTGTAGCAGAAAAAACAGCCTTTGGATTTGTAAAAGGATACTGTGAAGAAAAAGAACTAGGGGATATGAGAACAGCAGAAGTAGAACGACTTGCCATGGGCTGTACTGGAGTGAAAAGAACTACAGGACAGCATCCAGGAGGAATTGTTGTTATTCCAGATTATATGGATGTTTATGACTTTACACCATACCAATTCCCAGCAGAAGATGCAACTGCTGAATGGAGAACAACCCACTTTGATTACCATGCTATCGACCAAGATGTATTAAAACTTGATATTTTAGGTCATTCAGATCCAACCCAATTACGTTTAATTCAATTACAATCGGGAACAGATATCATGAAGGTACCTTTAGACGATAAAGAAACAATGAGTATTTTCACTTCAACAGAAGCCCTAGGCGTAACAACAGATCAAATTATGTGTAACACTGGAACATTAGGTATTCCAGAATTCGGTACACCATTTACGATTAAATTAGTAGAAGATACAAAACCAAAAAGTTTTGCCGAACTTGTTAAAATCTCAGGACTTTCTCATGGTACGGATGTTTGGCTAGGAAATGCGCAAGAGTTAATTGCTAATAACATAGTACCATTCAAAGATGTTATTGGATGTCGTGATGATATTATGGTTAACTTAATGTATTATGGACTAGAACCAATTAAAGCCTTTAAAATCATGGAGTTTGTTCGTAAAGGAAAAGCATCAAAAGATCCAGAGACCTGGCAACAACACAAAAAAACAATGGAAGATGCGAATATTCCAAAATGGTTTATTGATTCCTGTCAAAAAATTAAGTACATGTTCCCAAAAGCCCATGCGGCAGCCTATGTTATTAGTGCATTCCGTATTGCTTGGTACAAAGTTCATATGCCAGTATATTTTTATTCTTCTTGGTACTCATCAAAAGCAACAGATGTAGACTTAGATGCTATGATCAAAGGATATAGTGCTATTAAAGCAAGAATTGAAGATATTCAAGTAAAAGGATATGAAGCGACCAACAAAGAAAATGGACAAGCTGAAAGTTTAAAGGTTGCCCTAGAAGCAACAGCTAGAGGTATCAAATTCTTAAATGTAGATTTATATAAGAGTGATGCTACTGTCTGGGTTGCAAAAAACGATACAGAAATCTATCCACCATTTAATGCAATTGATGGACTAGGAGACACGGTTGCCAAAAACATCGTAGAAGAAAGAGAAAAGCAACCATTTATTAGTATTGAAGATGTACAAAAACGTGGAAAAGTGTCAAAAACATTAATTGATAAAATGACAGAAATGGGAATTTTGAAAGACTTACCAGATTCCAATCAGTTATCTTTATTTTAAAGAAGAGAATTCTCTTCTTTTTTCTTGTCAAAAAAGAATAATCATGACATAATTTAAATAGAGAGGAGAGTATTATGAAAAGAATAGTTATACTGGGTATAGCACTACTATTATTCGTAACAGGGTGTGGTCAACAAACAGACTATAAAGAGGCAAATACAAAAGATGACAAAATGATTTGTACAAGAACAACAAATGCGAATGGATTAGAAATGGATTTCCGTTATGAGGTATACTATCAAGAAAATGATGTAAACAAAGTTCAGACAACTGAAAAAATAACATCAGATTCTACTGAAATATTACAGACATATCAGCAACAGATAAAAAGTCTTTATAGTAGCTTTGATAATATTGAACACTATAACTATGATGTAAAAATCGAAGGAAATACATTAATCAGCACAACAGATATTAATTACCAAAAAATGAATATTGATGAATTAGTGAATATTGATTCTTCTATAGAACAATTATTAAATGATGACCGCAAAATAGATTTAGATAAAATTACTCAGGTATATGAACAATTAGGTGCAACCTGTGAAAAATAAGCGACTAGTCGCTTTTTTACTGTCAATAATTTAGGAAAATGTCTCAAAAATTTTTAAACATTAACGGGAAAATCTTCTCGTTTTTGTTTGTAATTA
>CALVYF010000021.1 GCA_944372055.1 uncultured Bacilli bacterium
TAGGCACCCTCACTCTCACTAATTACAATTGGTACTTCAATATAATTTCCACTGTGTTTTGGAGCATTTTTTAATACTTCCTTAGGACTTAACATTTCTCCTGGTTCATCTTCTCTTAATATTGTATCTTTTGACCATGGAGCAATCATTCTTTCATTATCATAGCCATCTACTTCTTTAATTTTATCCACATCATTTAAAAGTTGTTTTAACTCTACTTGATATTTTTCTATTTCTTCTTCATCTACTTTAATTCTTGCCAGATGAGCAACATGTAATACTTCTTTTTTAGTTAATTTGTTTTTCATTTATATTCTCCTTCCTTTTACATAATAGAACAATTCTTTTACTTTCCCTTCTTTAAATGTTTGTCTTTTTTCTTCATAATTAAAAAAATCTAAAAACAAATCATCTCTTTTTAATTCTTTATCTAATATTTTAGCTTTTAATACTGGATCTATTTTATCTAATTGATAAGTAAATATTGCTTCTTCTGTTTTTCTTTCTTCAAATTCTTCCCATAAACCTATAAAATAATCACCTGATTTTATATTTTTAAAAACATTTATAACTGCTTGTTCCTCTAATGCATGTTTAGTTTGATGTTCACTTGTTCCTTCTCTAATATCACCTGCTTCTTTTTCTCCAATTTCATGAATTAAAATCATTTCATGAACTTTTTTTCTATCTAACTGTAAGTTGGGATATTCATTAAATAAAGAAGTTGCTAGAGATGACATCTGCATTATATGTTCTGTATCAGTTTCTTGGTATTCTAATGGGACATTTCGTTTTATCCACCCAGTTCGTAGAATATTTTTTAATTGTGAAAAGGAATCAATAACTTTTTGTAATTCCTTATTTTCTATCTGTTGTAACGATAAACAATTACACTCTCTTTGCAGCATACTAGCCAGTTTTTCTTGTTCTTGCCTTTTTGCGCTATTTTGTCTCAGTCCTCGGTCTGTGTAACCAGAATTATGATATAGTATCATTTCGTATATTTGTTCATTTATTAGAAATTCTTGCTCTAGCTCTTTTTCCAATAACATGTTGGTTATTGCCTGCTCTAAAAAGTCGTTAGCAACATTTTTCCTATTATATATTATTTTTACTGTATTTTCATAAAAAGTCCAGACATTTTCTATTCTTCCCATAGTAACTCCTTTAACTTTAGTTATTATATCATAAATTTCTTCTCAAAAAAAGAACTACTATCTAGTTCTTCTTACTTTGTAATTTATAAACATGCGCTCCATTATCAATTGCTTTTTGTTCTATTTCATCTACTTGATTATGAGATGTGGTATAATCATTAAATTCTGTTGTATAACCTGATATTAGAAGGTTATCATTATTATCTTTGATAGTATACTTTGCTAGTCCGCCATTTGTTTGTGCACGACAATAAATTTCATAACCTTCACATTCTTTAAATATAACTGTTTGATTACCAAAATCTACAATTAGATGTTCACATTCTTCTGTAGTGATTTCTGGAGTTTTTATTTCTTCTTTCTTAGTTTCTTCCACTTTTCACATCCACTTAATAATACTGTAGATGTTAAAAGAACTGCTATTCCTCTACCTATATTACAATTTTTCATATTTTACTCCTCTAAAATCCTAGCACTTTTAACCAATATTTTTGAAGTTCTAAGCTTTTTCTTTCTATTCTTATTTGTGTTACTTTATTTGCTTGTTTTAATTTTTTAATCTCTTCTTCTAAGTAGAAAATTTCTTGTTCCAATTTTTCTAAATCACTGGCTTTATTTTGTTGTTTTTGTAATTTGCTTTGGTGTTGCATTTTGTTCACCTCTTAACTGAGCTAGTTGTCTATCTAAATCTTGTTCTCGCTTTAATAATTGACATTTTTCTTCTATTAATTGTTGATATTCTTTCAATAGTATTTGTTTTTTATCTATTCGTTGTTGGATTGCATTATTTTCTTGTTGTAGTTCAGTATTTCTTGCTTGTAAACTTGAAACTGTCTGACTTGGATTCTGCTCTTGAACAATTGTATCTTCTTCTTTTGATTTTAAATCTTTTAACCAAGCTACAACTATTTCTCTTTTTCTGGTACCAAAGTTTGGAATTTCATCTAGATTACTTAAGTTTTTTATCAAACTATCCATTGTATATATACCATATCTATTTAATGCCTTGCATACTGTTTGTGGTAATCCTAAATCTTCCAGCAATTCTTCGCCCTGCTCTCTTCTTACTAAACTTTGATATTCAAGTGCAGAATCTTCTCCTGGCATTTCATATCCATAATTATGAAGAAACATTAAAATTTCATTTTTCCCTTTTATTCCTAATCCTTTGACATGTCTCAAATCGTTATAATCTAAATGTAATAGTCTTTCTAAATTAGTAATTCCATATCTTTGTAGAAGGTTACTTACTCTTGGTGTTAATCCTAGGTCAGTGAAACTCATAGTCTGTTTCCAGTCGTTAGTAATATTATCTTTTGGTTGTTCTTCTGTAATATTCGTTATTCTTCTTTGTTCTTCCATATTAACCCCTCTTCCTTATTTTATTATTCTGTAAAACAATTACTCATTCTTACAATATTTGGATTTGTTTTTGCTGCTAGAGTAAAGTTTTCTATAGTACCAATAATAGTTACTTCTAATCCTTTTTCCATTCCTTCAAAATGATTATTTTCTGCCATTGGACATTTTATTTTTAAAGTATAGGTATCATCTGGATCTTTATAACGTAAAATAAGTTCATTATCTTTTATCTTATAAATTTTTCCTGTTACCCTCATAAATTGTCCTGCATATTTGTTAGCTGCCTTTTCTGGATTGTTTCTAAATTCTATTGCTAAATCTAAAGCTGATATTTCTGTTGGCTCTACTGAATATGACATCGTCCAAAAGCCTATTTCCATATCTCTTCTTCCTTGTTCTTGATGATATTTAATTACTTTGTATCCTAGTCCATAAAACTCCTGTGTTCCACCATCATCATATGTTTTTGTACGGATAGCAAAATATGGTCCTTTATCATATTTTGTTACACAAATCACGTCAATAGTAATAGTGATTCCTAGGGCTATAATAAAAATAAAAATAATATTTCTAATTACTTTAGATATTGGCTCTTTCTCTTCATTTATTTCTATATCTATATCATTCATTCCATAATTGTTATAATCTACATAATTATATTCTTCTAGCTTATTTTTCTTTTTTCTCATTTTTATTCTTCCTTCCCCTTTATTTTGAAAATTTTTTATTTTGGATTTTTACATGAGATTGAATTATTATTTTAGGGAAGTTGTCTCATATATTTAACATCCCCTTTTGATAAGGCATATTATATCATAAATATGTTATTTTGTAAAGAAAAAGAGGTCATAAGCCTCTTTTCCTTTGATTATAATTTTTTACAAGTTTTTGAAGAGTTTGAGAAGTTTCAATGTCTCCTGTTATCTCTATTAGTTTTGTTGGATATCCTCTGGTGTTGTGTGCTCTTTTACCCAGGATTCTACCTCAGTGTTTTTACATACCCAACTGCAATGATTTTTTTGATCGTCATTTGGATTGGCGATTAGTGTTACAATTTCATTTTTCTTTGGAAAAAATATCATTTCCGATAGCCATTTTCCTTTCCCATCACAATAAGCAACAGTTTCTTTTACATGAGTGTCATACATTCCAAGTGGTTCTTGTATATATTCAAGGTTTTCTCTATATCTGATGCGGATAAAGATTCCGTGGAGTATAAAACATCGGATGGTATTTTATCCATTTCTCCCCAGATAAACATTAAAAACTTTTGTCTTTCTTCTTCCGTGTATTTATATATTTTTTCTTGGAGCGGAGAAATATCTTTCGATGTCAAAACAATTCTTCTTGGGACATAACTTAATTTTCTATTTTCGAATTGGCAGGAATGGGCTACTTGCCAATCATATGCATATACCCCATCTTTCAGTTTAAAAGATCTCATAGAACACTGAATGTCATATTGGTCCATCGTATATTCTGTTCTGTCTTTGATTAAAATATCATCAGCAAACCCACTTACTTCCTCTCGGTTTATGCGTTTCTATATATTTTAAAATTTTTCGATATCTTTGTTGTTCTTTTCTTGCTAGTTTTAATGTTTCTTGTAGAGAAATATAATTACCTATATTGAATTTTGTTATTTCGTTTGATAGACTTCCTCCCATTTTTATACCTCACTTTCTTCTTATTATATTTTAATCATCTAAAAAAGCAATAGTAATAGTAATACTATTGCAGTTTTTCTTTAAATTCTTCTTCCGTCCAGATGGGTATTCCTAGTTTTAATGCTTTGTCATATTTGCTTCCAGGTTTTTCTCCTACAATTACAACGGAGGTTTTTTTAGATACTGAATCTACTGTTTTTCCACCAAGAGATTCTATCTTTTCTTTGGCTTCTTCTCTTGTAAAAATGGTTAGACTGCCCGTTAAAACAAAACTTTTACCACTAAACTCTTCATTTTCAACTATTTCTTGTCCTAAATAAGTTGTATTGATTCCTAAGTCCATTAATTCTTCAACGATTGCTTTATGATGTGGATCATTAAAATAGTCTACAACACTTTTAGCGATAATTCCTCCAATATCTGGAACTTTTGTTAATTCTTCTTCAGTTTGTTCCATTAGGTTTTGTAAAGTTTTATATTTTTGTGCTAGTAGTTTCGCTGTTTTTGCTCCTACATGTGGTATTCCTAATCCGAATATTAATTTTTCTAGGGAATTTTTCTTACTTTCTTCTATAGCATTTAATAAGTTTGTTACTGATTTTTCTCCGTATCCTTCTAGTCTAGTTAAGTCTTTTTCATGTTCTTTTAAACCATAAATATCGGGGATGGTTGCGATGAAATGAAAATTATAAAAATCTTCCATAATTCTATCTCCCAATCCATCAATATTCATGGCATCTCTTGATACAAAGTGAATTAGGCTTTCAATATTTCTAGCTGGACATTTTTTATTTGGACAATAATAGTCTACCTGTCCTTCTTTTTTTACAAGAGGTGTATTACACATTGGACAGTTTGTAATCATAACAAAATCTTTTTCTTTTCCTGTACGTCTTTCTTTTTTTACTTCTACTACTTCTGGTATTACATCTCCGGCTTTACGAATCGATACAATATCTCCAATTTTTAAATCTTTTTCTTTTACATAATCTTCATTATGTAGTGTAGCTCTTGAGATGGTAGATCCTGCTACAATTACTGGCTCTAGTACAGCGTTGGGTGTAATTTGACCTGTTCTACCAACCGTAAAAATAATATCTGTTAGTTTTGTTAATACTTCTTTAGCTGGAAATTTATATGCTGTTGCCCATTTTGGATATTTCGCAGTAGAACCTAATCTTTGCTGCTCATCAATACTATTTACTTTAATTACAATTCCATCAATATCGTAAGCAAGTGAATCTCTTTCTTTTCCTTTTTCTTCAATAAATTCTAATACTTCATTGATATTTTTTACTACTCTATTATTTGGATTGATTTTAAATCCTAATCTCTTCATATATTCTAAAGCTTCACTATGCGTATGAATTCCATAGTCTAGAGGATTAGGTAAATGATAAATAAAATTATCTAATTTTCTTTGTGCTGCAATTTTAGAATCTAACTGACGAATTGATCCAGCGGCAGCATTACGGCAATTTTGAAGGAGTGGTTGCCCATTCTTTTTTCTTTCTTCATTTAGTTTCTCTAATGTTTTTTTGTTCATGAAAATTTCTCCACGAACTTCAATATCCACTTCTTCTTTTAGTTTTAGAGGTATTACCTTAATTGTTTTAGCATTATGAGTAATATCCTCACCTACTGTACCATCTCCTCTGGTAGCAGCCCTTACTAGTTTTCCTTTTTCATATAATAAAGAAACAGAAAGACCATCTATTTTTAGTTCACATACGTATTCTGGATGGAACCCTTCTTTTTGAATTCTCTCATCAAATGCAATTACTTCACTTTCTGAAAACACATCGCTTAATGACATCATAGGGATTTTATGAGTAACTTTTTCAAAGCCATCTATGATTTTTCCACCGGCATGTTGAGTTGGAGAATCTTCACGTACCCAGGTAGGATGACTTTCTTCAATTTCTATTAACTCTCGTAAATATTTATCATACTCTTGATCTGTGATTGTAGGATTATCTAATGTATGATAATTATAATCTGCTTCATTAATTATTTCTATTAATTCATCCATTCTTTCTTTCATATAATCACCATTATTAGTATACCATTTTTATACATTAAAAAAAAGAAACTTTATTGTTTCCCTTGGATATTATTTCCTTCTATTTTTATAGAAGGTATCGGAGAGTTCTGCAATGGTTGTACCACTTGTGTCTGGACTGTGTTTTTCACTATTTCTTGTTGAGGTGACTGATTATTCTGTATATTCATTAATTGTTGTTGGTTATATAAAGCTTCTTGCTTTGCCTCTACATATAATTGGTTATAGTAATCGGAATTCGTTTTTAATTCTTGATTTATTTTTGATAATTGTTCTATTTGTGTAGTTGTTGTTTTCTCTTGTTGCTTATATTTTTCTAATTCTTGTTGTAATGATACTACTTGTCTTTGAAAATCGCTACATTTCATGCTTAATACTTTCATTGTTTCAAGAGCTTCCTGTTTATCTAATACGGTTAGAAAAAGAACAATAACTGCTGCTACTATTTCTGCTATCGCTATTAACATCACTAGGGGGACAGCTAAGAATATTAATAAATTTGCTAAAACATACGATATTGCTATACCTACAGCAATACCTGCAATTGTATTTCTTAATACTCTTATAGTTCCTGTATCACTTACTGTACTAGTTAACATGGTAAGGCCAGCACTTCCAATCATGGCTACTGTGGTTAATAAAAACAATAAAGTTGACATACTGGTTCCACCAAAAGTTGACATTCTTATATTCACTACTTTGAAAGCTATTAAAATTATAAATATTGTAAATATAATCACACAAATTACTGTTAGAAAACTAAATATAATACTAATATTATCTCTATTACCAGTGGATGCCAACATTAAGCATGTGCTAATAATAAACAAAACGGCTCCAATGCTAGTCACTACATCTGATGTGTTTGAAATTAATGCTGCTAATAACATAAGAATCGCACTAATAATTACTCCAACACCTGAAAAGTATGTTAATCTATTTTTCAATTTACTCACCACTTACTATTACTCTAATTATTTTTATTATAGCATATAACATAAATAATATATAATATGATATATTTTATTTTTTATGTTTTTTTATTTCTTTACAGTTATTCAAAAAAAGAACCCTAAGGTTCTAATCTCTTCTTTTTCCAAAAAGTTCCAATAGTCTGATAAATAAGTTGATAAAGTCTAAGTATAATTGGAATGCTCCATATACTGCAGCTTTTTCTTCTCCAATTGCTAACATTAATTGTTTTACTTTATTTACATCATAAGCAATATAAGCAATAAATATTAATACTCCAATTATTGTTAAAGCTGTATCAAGCATTGTGCTTTTGAAAATAAATATGTTTAATATTCCTGTAATAATTATTGTAAGTAAAGCAATTAAAGCAATTGTTCCAATTTTGGTTAAATCTCTTTTTGTTGTATATCCATAAAATGCTAATAAGGCAAATATGATTGCTGTTATTATAAAGATACTAATTAAAGATGAAACCTCAAAAGCAACAAATATTACTGAAAATGTAATACCTGTCAGTATGGAATATATCACATATAAAATTTTCATTGTTAATGGGTGCATTTTGGCAATCCTTATTCCCAAAACTAAAGCAATTACAATTTCAATAATAACGATAGGTAAAAATCCAATTGCTAATACTTCTATCATTAATTCTTCATTTAAAGTTAATGCATATCCACTAGCAAAGGTTATTAATAATCCTATAAATAACCATGTAAACATTTTAGGATATACTTGGGTATTTTCATTATATTCGTTCATTTTTTCTCCTTCAATTATTATTTTAATAACTTTTGTTACTACCATATTAGTATATCATATTTTTATGTAAATAGAAATATTTAATCTTTCCACAAGTTTTGTGGATATTTTTTTTCTTCTGTCATTTCAATAAATGCTTTTTTAACCATTTCTTGGTCTTCTTTGTAAGTTACACCGTACCACTTTGCACTTGTAATCATTAAATCTACTGTTTTTCCTTCATATTTCATAGCCTTACTTAAAGCTGTTGGAATCTGATATTCAACTTTAGATAAATCGTTTTTATTTTGTTCTAAGAACAGATAAAAATATTTTTCTAAGATACTAAAGAAATCATTCGAAAACAGTAATAAATTCATAGAAACTGGAGTGTTTTCTGATACTTCTATTTTTTCTTTTGTATCTTGTAAAATTGCAATAATTTTATTATCTATTCTCTCTACTTTACTTTCTACAACTTCAGTTAATTTACCATTTTCTTCATAACAGATTCCTCTAGAACTAGCACCAGATGGACTTAGTGTGTTTTTTACTGGATAAGCAATCATTCCATAATGATTTTTTGGAATATCTTCTAAATATTGACTTGCTTTTTCTAAAGCATCGCTTCCATAGAAATCATCTGCATTTATCATTGCAAACACTCCGGATATTTTATCTTTTGCACAAAGGATAGCATGCGCTGTTCCTAGTGGCTTTTCTCTATTTTGTAATAGCTCTTGATACTCTTTTGGCACTAGTTG
Source organism: uncultured Bacilli bacterium (assembly GCA_944372055.1). Classification (GTDB taxonomy): domain Bacteria; phylum Bacillota_I; class Bacilli_A; order RF39; family UBA660; genus Faecimonas. The sequence goes on from CALVYF010000021.1 coordinate 8,729, forward strand.
ATAATCTTGAAATGCATATTCTGTTTTTATAAATGGTTCCACTCTTTTTCCTATTGTTTCTTTAAAGAGATTATAATTTTCTTCTTTAATAACAAAAACTACTTTATCAAACCCTGCTTTTTTGGCATCATAAATAGAATAATCTATAATAAACTCTCCATTTGGTCCAAAGGGTTCGATTTGTTTTAATCCTCCAAAGCGACTTCCCATTCCTGCCGCTAATATTAATAATGTTTTTTCTTTCATTTACTTACTCCATAAATTTTTAGGGTATTTTCCTGTTTTTATTAGTTCTTTAATTGCACTTGATAGTAACTCTTTATCTTCTTTATAAGTTATTCCGTACCAAACTGCTGTAGTTTCTAATACATCTACTTGTTTTTGGCCTTCTTCTACCAATTCATTTAAAACGATAGGAATTAGATACTCACATGCGTCTAGTTTCTCATTGTTTTGGTCTAAGAATGCTGGGAATCTGTCCTCTAGTATTCGAAATAGATCTGGTGTAAATAAAAGAAAGTTCATAGAAGCAATAGTATCTTTGCTAGTTCTAAAATCTGCTTTTCCTTCTAGTGGATGGACATCTACCATGTCTCCGTCTAGAGTTACACTACTTTCTGTTAGCTGAATTAATTCTCCTTTATCATTTACTTCACAAACTCCCCTTTTAGCAGATCCATTTGGTGTTAGGGTATTTCCCAAGCGGTATGCTACCATACCATAATGATTCGTAGGTACATTTTCTAAGAACTTTGCTGCTTTTTCATAGGCATCATACCCATAAAAATCGTCTGCATTGATAATTGCGAATGGTTCTTTTATTTTATCTTTTGCACAAAGTATTGCATGAGCCGTTCCTAATGGTTTCGTACGATCTTTTAACTGTGTTTTATATTTTTCTGGTAGATTATCATTCTTTTGGAATACATATTCTGTTTTTATGTGTGGTTCTACTCTTTTTCCAATAGTTTCTTTAAAAATATCAAAATTTTCTTCTTTAATAACAAAAACTACTTTATCAAACCCTGCTTTCTTGGCATCATAAATAGAATAGTCTATAATAAACTCTCCATTCGGTCCAAAGGGCTCTATTTGTTTTAATCCTCCAAAGCGACTTCCCATTCCTGCCGCTAATATTAATAATGTTTTTTTCATTATTTTCCTCCTTTATTTTTTTCTTTTTCAACAAAATTTCTAGCTTTTTCTTCTATATCTACTAGACTATTTAAAAAGTATGAATTATATGTCTCATATTTTTTTGTTTTACTCATTTCAGCTTCTGTTAAATAAGCATAAAATTTATTTTCTACTTTTCCTAATACTAACATATATCCTTCATTAATATTTTCTTCAATGGTAGGTAATATTCTTATAAAGTCTAATTCATTTTCTTTTGTTTGTATTCTAGTAGATGCCCCATTTCTATTTCTTATATATATTCCTGCTATTTCCTTTGTTTCTACATCTTGTTTTACATATAATTGGTAACCATTATTTAATTTTTCTTCCATTTATCATTCACCTACACTTTAGATAATTTTTTATGGTTTTTCATTAATTTTTTAATTCCATGTGGATGTTTAAATGCAACACTAACCAAGGTATTGGTTACTTCTACTACTCTTCCAGTACCAAATGTTTCATGATAAACATAGTCTCCTACTTGATAATCTACCTCTTCTTCTCTAAACATGACTTCTGTATCAATCTTTTTCTCTTGTTGCGGTAGTTCCTCTTCTTTGACATTTGTTTCAATTAAGTCTTTACTTATTTCACCAATAAATCTGCTTACTGGGTTAATTTGCTCCTTACCAAATAATGTTCTACGTCTGGCATTAATCAAGTGAAGATCATCTTTTGCACGTGTTATTGCTACATAGCAAAGTCTACGTTCTTCTTCTAATTCACTTGTTTCCATTAATGAGTTCATATGTGGGAAAATTCCCTCTTCCATTCCTACCACAAAAACATGATTAAATTCTAATCCTTTTACAGAATGAACTGTCATCAAACTTACTCTATTTGGATCGTCTTTATATTCTTCTACATCACTAATTAAACTTATTTCTAGTAAGAAGTCTTCTAGAGAAACTAGACCTTCTCTTTCTTCAAATGATTTAGTAATTGATTTAAACTCCTCTAAGTTTTCTAATCTAACTTCAGATTCTAATGTTTTCTCACTTTCTAATTCTTGTCTCATTCCTGATGCATCTAATACTTTATCAATTAATTCTGTTAATGTTAATTCTTCAGATAATGATTTTAATTGTTCTATGGTCTTTTTAAATTCTAGTTCTTTTCCAGAAGAAATTGCTTCGTAAATGCTAGTTCCTGCCTCATCGGCTTTCATCGTTAGATTTTCTATTGTTTTAAGTCCTATTCCTCTTTTTGGAGTATTAATCACTCTAAGCAGACTAACATTATCTTTTGAATTATGAATTAGTCTTAAATAAGCAATTAAGTCTTTAATTTCTTTTCTAGAATAGAAGTAGAAACTTCCAATTACTCGATATGGCATATTTTCTTTTAGCATTTCTTCTTCTAAAACACGGGATTGCGCATTCGTTCTATATAGAACAGCAATATCTTTATATTCTACATCTTTATTTCTCAATTCTTTTATTTTTCTTATCACATACTGAGCTTCATCTCTCTCATTGTATGCTCTATAATATTTAATCTTTTCTCCTTTTCCACGAGATGTCCAAAGATTTTTATCTTTTCTTTGTGTATTATTTTTTATTACCTGATTAGCAGCATCTAGGATAGTACTTGTTGATCTATAGTTTTCTTCTAGTAAAATCGTTTTGGCATCTTTATAATCTTTTTCAAAGTTTAAAATATTTTTATAATTAGCTCCACGGAAACTATAAATACTTTGAGAATCATCTCCTACACAAGTTATCTTTCTACTTTTTGCACTAATTAGTTTTGATAAAATATATTGTGCTTCGTTTGTATCTTGATACTCATCAATTAAAATGTATTGATACAATTCTTGATATTTTTGTAAAATGCTTGGATTTTCTTTAAATAGTTTGATTGGCAACAATAATAAGTCATCAAAATCTACTGAGTTGTTTTTCTTTAATTTCTCTTCATATTTTTCATAGACTTTATGCATTACCTTTTCATAATCACTAACTGCATATCTTTCATACATCTCTGGTGTCATCATTTCATTTTTGCAACTACTGATTTTATTTCTAATCGCTCTAGGATTATAGATTTTAGGGTCATACCCTAAATCTTTTACTATTTTTTTTACGACTGTCAATGAGTCGTCACTATCCATAATTACAAAATTAGCTTCATATCCTAACTTTTCGTAGTTTTCTCTTAATAGTTTTAAACCAAAACTATGAAACGTGGAAACTTGAACTTTTTTGGCTAAATCTCCAATTAGCCCATATAATCTATCTTTCATTTCTTTGGCTGCTTTATTTGTAAAAGTGATTGCTAAAACATTATAAGGATAGGCAAAACCTTCTTCAATTAAGTATGCTATTTTTGTCGTTAGAGTTTTTGTCTTTCCTGCGCCTGCTCCAGCTATGATTAATAGAGGTCCTTCATTATAAAGTACCGCTTCCTTTTGTCTATCATTTAAGCCTTCTAACATTTTATACCTACTTTCCAAGAATATTATACCGTATTTTGATACTTTAGAAAAGAAAAATCACTAGTGCCCTAGTGATTCTTTCTTATCTTCTTGAAACTAATTGCTGAAAGTCATCTATACTTATCCTCTTATTTTCAGCACGTTGTTCTATTTTTGATTGAAATTCTTCCTTCGCTTTATAACTTTTTAAAAGAGCGAGTACTTTCTTATAATCGTCTAAGGTTAATAGCTTATCAAAAACATCCACTGATTGTTTTTGTTTTGGAAGAACTTTTTTAGGAAGTGTTGATTTACTGACTATCAATGGTCCCTCTGTAATCTTAATTTTCTTTTGTTTCTTTGGAATATCTTTAGTCTTTCGTTCCTCTAAGACTTTTCTTGGTTCTTCTTTTTTGTTATTTTGACTTTCTAACATCATATCTAAGAATTGAGGATTATCATCTGATACGAAATTTGGTATATCCATTAAATAACTATTATCATTTTCTACTGAAGTTTTCATAAAATCTACAATACTTGTAGTCTCTTTCTTTTCTCTTTCTTTTATTGTAGACTCTCTTTTTACTGAACCGTGAATAATTCTTGGTACTTCTGTTTTGATAATACTATCTGGTAGTTTTCTTTTATAGATTGTTTCCTGTTTGATAATAGGTTCTGGTATAGGTGCTTCTATAGTAGCATAGTCGTTCTTTCTTTCTAATTGTTCATAGTCTTCTTCTTTTTTCTGTTGATAAATTCTAATTATTTTATAAATAATTAAGAATAGTATCCAAACTATGAAAATTGTACTCGATAGTTCGATTAACGCTAATGCATTTTCATTTTGATAGATAGAAGTTTGCTCAAAAATATCTAATTTATTTGTTGTAATTATATTAATAATTAAAATTAATAGATAATGAATGATACAAAATACTATCGTATTAATTGCTCTAATCCACTTAGTTATTTTCCTATTAAATATACTAATCCATAAAATTATGTTAGTTGCTATAATTGCTGCAAAATAGATTGCTAAATTAGGAAAATATACAGCAATAAAGAAATTATTCATCATATAGTCAAGCATGTTGAATAATTCTTCTCTATAAAAGATTAGAGAAACAAGAGTGATGGAACCGTAGATGGCCATACAAACAAACTTGCTTATTTTCTTGGTTTTTGTATTCGTTGTTATTACTAGTAATGCTAAAGCTACTAGAATCACAATTGCTACTACAAATAGGCCAGAAGATGATGTGACATCTCCTAAAATTTTTAATTTATCCGCTAGTGATAATCTAGACATCATCTTCACCCCCCTACTTCACTCTTTTATTCTGCTTCTACATTTTCTAGTTCTGCAATATAAACTGTCTGTGTTGTTTCATCATTGTTGGTACAAGTTACTAGTGTTAATGTTGTCTTATTATAATTACGATAAATTGCTATTTTTCCTGTTTTACTTTGTTTATATATATTAGTAATTTTATATGTATACTTTTTTCCTTTATATGTTATGTAAGCTTCGTCTCCAACATTCAATCGGTAGAGTTCGTTGAAAAATGCTTTCCATCCAGTTCCTGAATGTCCTGCTAAAATAAAATTTCCTCTTTCAACATCTGGATAGGTAGACCCTTCTATTACCATAATGTTTTTTTCTACGTCATTTTCACTGGAACGTTTATCTACGAAGCCTTTATTTAAATTTACTTTAGGAATTGTTAAATACCCTATATAATCATCGGTATATGTATCACTTTCTTCTGGCTGTTCAGTTTCTCCCTCTGTTTCTTCTGTTATTTGACTAGCTATTTCTTTGTCTTCATTAGATTTATAAAATATATTCGCCATATAATCGTAAGCATATACTCTTTTTGATTGTATGTAATTATATGAAACAAAGAATCCCCCTGTTAGTGTTAGGACGGCACCTATTATGGCAACAACACTTGGAGAGATTCTTTTTTCTTTATACTCTTTGTTTACTGTTCTTTTGAACAAATCTAATTCCACCGCCGATAATTCCAAGACCTAAAATAACTAGTAATATTGAACTTGTTGCTCCTGTGTTTGGTACTTCTACTATTGGAGCATTTTCAATTGTTATTTGGTGTGATACGTGTTCTGCATCTAATGTGAAACTATATACTTCATTGCTCTTTTGATATCCACTTGGAGCGCTTACTTCTTCTACAGTATATGTTCCATCTTTTAACCCAGTTAGTACATAAGGATCTTTCGTGGTTGTAAATCTTGCTACTTCTTGACCATTAGAATTTTTTACTACAATTACTGCACCAGCTAATGGCTCACCAGTTGACTGATCTACTTTAATAATATTTACTACTCGTTCTTTTGCTTCGTTATAGAATTTAATCTTTTGTTCTCTACTATTATCACTAATTGTAAATTTTACTACTTCCTCAGTTAATTCATATCCATTTGGTGCTTTTGTTTCTTCAACTGTGTATGTTCCATTAGGTAAGTTTTTGATTACATGTCCTAATGTTGTAGATGTCCAACTAGTAATTTCGTTTCCTTCAGAATCTTTTAATACTAGCTTGGCACCAGCAATAGCATTTCCTGTTGCTTTATCAATCTTTACAATTGTTATTTTTGATGTAGAAATTGATAAATCAATAGATGTTTCTACCTTTTCTTCTACTGGTGTAATTACTGAAGGTGTAACATTTTGTTGACTTTGTACATCTGGCTGATATTCATATGCCTTATAAATTTTACCAGTTGCACTGATTTTTACTTTAATTGTTTCTTTTGTTCCGTCTACTTTAGAAACTGGAACTTTTACTCTAAATGTTTCACTTGATGAAAATGTTGTTTTAGCTTTACCAGTTTTATCAATTATACTTGTTCCTTCTGGACCTGAAGTAATGGATACTTTATACTCTGATATATTGGTTGAAGATACCTTAACTTCATTTGACACATAATTTTTTCCATCACTTGTCATGGATAATGATTTATCCGAAATACTAGTGCTTAATGTTGTCTTTTGGTATCCTTTTGCTTTTGCTTCTTTTGCTTTTGCTACTAAATTTTTAATATATGGTCTTAAATTATATTTATCAGAACCATTAGTTTTAAATGATGATGAAAGATTTGAACTTCCTGTTGTATCATCTAAATACCACCATAAAGCTGTTTGAGTAATATAGTAATCCTTTAATTTTTCTCCTGTAAATGTCTTATGTGGATAACCATTTATCATGATGTAAGCAACTCCTGCATCTAGCTCACCCACTAAATGAGCAGTTGAGTTTTGTGCAGTCAATTTATGAATATTTAAACAATACATATAATCTCCAGATGTTGTCGTCTTAGTTGTAAAGTATGTTCCTGCTACATATCCAGGAACTGATTGTGCGTTTCCTAGTTGAATTTCCTGTGGAACGGCATTTACCGTGGTTGTTAGTGTACAGTAACTAACAACGGCAATTAATATTGCTACTAAAAATTTTTTTATTTGTTTTTTCATATCGTTTCCCCCTCCAATGTGGCTATATTATACCACTAATTGTTTAATATTTCAAGAGTAATATGTAATTTCTCTTTCTACTTGCTATTATATTCTTTTTTTTCTATTTTGGAAAGGGATTTTTCTTAATTAATTATAACGATTCCAACTTATAGTACTTCCATTTTCCTGAGCTTTATTTTGATAATTATCCGATGTGTTGTTTTTCTCTAATAAAATGTTTGTAGGAATAATAATAATTAGTGCTAAAAGAATTGTAAAAAGCACTGTTTCTATTATAAAAAAGATACTTTTTTCTTGATTTTTCAACAATTCTTCGGGGCTTTTTTTACCGGCATGTGTATATACTAGAAAAAGAATCGCTCCTACTAATGATAACCCTAAAATTATAATTACTAAGATTTGTAAAAAACTTAAACTTGGATTGACAGCAATTACTTGATCTATTCCGTAACTTCGGTATACTATTTCTCCATTATGACAGAATGCATAATAAAGCGTATAGCTAATTCCTATTAAAGCTATTACTATAATTAATAGGCATATACGTACATATTCATTAAATTTATTTCTCACTTTATCATCTCCTTCTAAAATAAAATACACGTCTTTTGTGAAAAGAACGTGTATTTTGCGATTTTAATTTAATATTTCTTCTTTTATAATATTATCATCAATATCATAAATGGTTACTTTATTTTCATCGTAGATTAAATAACTTGGTTTATTTCCTTCTTTTGGTAAAGAAATAGATCCTGGATTGATATAATAATTTGTTTCTATCTTTTTTATAAACGGAATATGAAAATGCCCATAAATTAATATAGAATTTTCCTTCATCCAATTACTTTCATTATATATGTGTCCATGTGTAATATATAGATCATGATTTTCTGTCATAATCAAGCTTAAATCATTCATAATTGGAAAATTGGAAACCATTAAGTCTACTTCTGAATCACAATTTCCCCTCATACACAATAATTTATCTTTCATTGATTCCAAAAACTCTTGTACCTCTGAAATATTATATCCTTCTATCATCTTATTTCTTGGACCAATATAGTATAGGTCCCCTAATACTACTAATTTATCACATTTAAGTTCCTTAAACTTTTCCTTTATTTTCTTTAGATTTGTTGATATTCCATGTATATCTGATATAAACATTAGTTTCATTTTATTCTCCTTCCCAATTTTTATATTTTTGTTGATACTCTTCTAAATTTATTAAAGATATTTCATTAATAAATTCTATTAGTTTATTTGTTTCTAGAATGTTATTTTTTTCTTTTTCGACTATTCCTCTTACCTTTTTCATTTTATTTATATTCTCTTCAATTCTTTTTTCGTACTTTTGCATTGGTAATTTATAGTGCTTTATTATTATCGGATTTGTACATTCGTAGCTATAGTATAAGTCGTTAATATATTCTGAATAAGTTACTGATTTCAGATATTCCTTATCTAAAAATTCAGTAAAAAATAATTTATCTGTTATTAGATGTAAAAAAACACCTTTATTATAATCTGTCTTTATATTGGTTTCTTGTAAAAAAGGATATAAATGCACTTTATTATTTAAATAGTTGATTAAGTCTTTATTAGAAGTTTCTTTTGTATAATGTGATTTTTTCTTATCTTCATTAAAATCTGGAGCTATACTTCCTTCAAAAAAAGCTTCTTGACTCTTGATTTCTGGGTGGTGTTTTATATATTCTTTCGCAATGGCTAAGTGAATGTGAATTCCTGGCATATTATTTTCCCTGTTCTTCTATAATTTGCTTTAAATTTAGAAATTTATTATTCCACTTTTGTGCTTTTCCTTGTGTAAGAGATTTGCTATAAATAATGCAATTACCATCGTAATTTACATCATTTGGATTGTTATACATTTCTTTTATATCCATATATTTATCATATAATGGTAAAGCTTCCTTATTTTCTTTGATATCTGTATAAAGTCGAAAATATTTGATTGGATATTTTTGGCTTAATTTTTTTACCATCTCTATTGTATCTTTTAATATCCTTGAGCCATATCCTTTATTTCTTTCCGCTAATAAAACACCATACCATCCTAACCATAAAGAATGGGTTTCTTCTAGTGGTTCATTACTATAAATTCCTGTAACTCCTACTACTTTCTCTTGGTCATATACTAAATAATATTTTTCATACTCTTCATTTTTATTGATTGTATATAAGTAATGTTCATAAGCGGATTCTCCTGGGAATATTTCTTCTTGTATCTTGGTTGCAAAATCTATATTGTCTTTAGTAATTTTAATATAAGCTAATTTCATATTTTTCCCTTTCTATAAAAACTTCTACGTCTTTAGTATATAATATAACGATTTTTATATCAAATCTGTTTTAAAAAAAAGACGACTACTGTCATCTTTTTTCGAAAGATTCTTTTTGAGAAATCTTTATTATTTATATTTTAAATTCCATGTTTTTTCTTACTATATATTTCTAAAAGGTCTATTATAAAATACATGATATAAGAAATCATTCCTAGTATTACTACTCCCGTAATTACTAAGTTAATATTGAATACTTGGGAGCCATACATAATTAAATATCCCAGACCACTTTTTGATACTAATAACTCTCCCATGATTACGCCGATGTAACACATATAGGGAGAATTAAAAGCATTTTAGTAAGGAACTTGCTAGAAATGGAGTAAACATGGAAAAAATAAGTTGTCCATTTTATAATAGTAGAAATACGTAACATAGTATATAAATGAGAGTGAAAAAATGTTATAATAATGAAAAGATTATTAAGGGAGTGCCAATATTACTAATTAAGTTATTAAATAAATATTTAGAGAAATAATTTTTGAGGAGGATTAGATAAATGGAAATAGATAAACTAAAAGATTTAATTTTATATCAAAGTGAAAATGGTAATGTACAAATAGAAGTTTTATATGACAAT
>CALVYF010000022.1 GCA_944372055.1 uncultured Bacilli bacterium
CTTTGAGTAAAAACATGATATAATATAATAGATTTATGAGGAAGTGATGAAAATGAATAATAATCCAATCAACTGGTATCCAGGACATATGGCTAAGACAAAAAGAGAGATTAAAGAAAAGTTAGATTTGATTGATATTGTTTATGAAGTTATTGATGCTAGAATGCCTAAATCGTCTAAGATTGTTGATATTGATGATTTGATAAAGAATAAGCCTAGAATTTTAATTATGACAAAATATGACTTATGTGATAAGAAGGAGACTGATAAGTTTATTTCTTATTATGAAAATTTGGGATATCAAGTAATTCCTGTAGATTTGATGAGTGGTACTAATGTTAAAAAAATTATAGAGGCTAGTGAAGTTGTTTTAGAAAGTGAAAATGAAAAGCGGAAAGCTAAAGGGTTAAAACCTAGAAATATTCGAGCTTTAATTTTAGGAGTACCTAATGCTGGGAAAAGTACATTAATTAATCGCTTAGTTGGAAAAAAGAGTGCGGGTGTTGGTAATAAGCCTGGTTTTACTAAGAGTTTAAGTTGGATTCGTATTCATAAAAATATAGATTTATTAGATACACCTGGTATTTTATGGCCAAAGTTAGAAGATCAAGAATCTGCTCATGTTTTAGCAAGTTTTTCTTCTATTAAAGAAGAAATTTTAAATGAGAATCAAATAGCTGCATTTATTTTGAAAAAATTATATGCTTTATATCCTAAAGCATTAGAAGACCGTTATGGTATTTTAGAGTTAGATGATGATTTGATTGAGGCTTATGATATTATTGCTAGTCGCAGAGGAGCACTTACTAAAGGTGGAGTTGCTGATTATGAAAGGGTTTCTCGTATTATTTTGCAAGACTTTAAAAATGGATATTTTGGACCTATTACATTTGATAGATTAAAATAGTAAAAAGAATAAAAAATTCTTTTTTTTCTATGTATGGTAGAATGAAAGTAGAGAGGTATAGCTATGACAAAAGAAGAAATATATAAAAAAATAGATAATTTAGGATTAGATAGACACGATTTTATTATTATTACAGGTACTAGTTTAGTATGTCATGATATTATTGATGAGACTGAAGATATTGATCTTGCTTGTAGTAAGGAAGTTTTTGATTCTTTGGATTGGCCTGTTAGAGTGGAATATGGTGGGAAGATAAAATATAAAGATTGTTTTGATATTGATTATAATTTATATGATTTAGAGCATATAGATATTATTGATGGGTATCAATGTAGTGATTTAGTTACTTGTTATGAGTTGAAAAAAAGTATGAATAAACCTAAAGATAAAAAACTTATTCAACAATTAGAGCTTATGGTTTGTAGTCAGGATAATTATTACTTTGAACGTAAATTAAGAACTCAAGGTATTCATCTGATTGCTGGTGTGGATGAAGTAGGGCGCGGTCCTTTGGTTGGACCTGTTGTTGCTGCTTGTGTTATTTTGCCTGAGGAGTTTTCTTTAGAAGGGCTTACGGACTCTAAAAAGTTAAGTGAGAAAAAGAGAGAATATTTTTATGATGAGATTATGAGGCAAGCAATTTCTGTTGGTGTTGGTATTATTTCTGAGAAAAAAATTGATGAAGTTAATATTTATGAAGCAACTAAATTAGCTATGAAGGAAGCAATATCTAAATGTAGCGTTAGGCCAGAACATATTTTAATTGATGCGATGCCTTTATCATTAGATATTCCAACTACTTCTATTATTAAAGGAGACTTTAAAAGTATTACGATTAGTGCTGCTAGTGTCATTGCTAAAGTTACTAGAGATAGGATGTTAGATGAATTAGATAAAAAGTATCCGATGTATGATTTTAAAGATAATAAAGGATATCCTACTAAAAAACATTTGGAAGCTATTGAGGAATATGGTATTATTCCGGAACATCGTAGGAGTTATGGTCCGGTTCGAGATTATGTAGAAAAACAGCTTTCACTTTTTTAAGGTTATTTGTCGTTTTGTATATTTGTATAATAATATAAGTGAAGAAAATATTTTATTGACAAAATTATAAAATATTAGTATAAGTATATAGAGTTAAGGAGGCGTTTCATGTCAAAGAATTTAGTGATTGTCGAAAGCCCAAGTAAAAGTAAAACCATCGAGAAATACTTAGGTAAAGATTATAAAGTTGTTTCTTCTAAGGGACATATTCGTGATTTGGCAACAACTGGTCCATATGGACTTGGTGTTGATATTGAGAATGGATTTGCACCTAATTATGTTCCTATTAAGGGTAAAGGTAGCATTATTAAAGAATTGAAGAAAGACGTTAAAGATAGCGATATGATTTATCTTGCAAGCGACCCTGACCGTGAAGGGGAGGCAATTGCTTGGCATTTAAAAGATGCTTTAGGTATCAAGGATAATCAGTATAAGAGAATTTTATTTCATGAAATTACGCATGATAAAGTATTAGATGCTATCAAACATCCTACAGTAATAGATGATAATTTAGTTAAAAGTCAAGAAACTCGTAGAATTTTAGATCGAATTATTGGTTTTCGTCTTTCTAAGTTATTGCAAAGTAAAATAGGGGCTAAAAGTGCAGGTCGTGTACAAAGTGTAGCATTAAAACTAATTGTTGATCGTGAAAGAGAAATAGATGCTTTTCATCCTGAAGAATATTGGACGATAACTGCAATATTTCCAGATTATGAAGCAGTGTTATTTAAATATAAAAATGATGATATTGAGTTAAAGTGTGAAGAAGATGCTAATCGTGTTCTTGAGGCACTTGGTGATATCTATATTGTAGAATCAATTGAAAAAAAGGAAAAGTCTAAGAAAAGTAAATTTCCATTTATTACTTCTACATTACAACAAGAGGCTTCAACAAAGTTAGGTTTTCCAGCAAAGAAAACTATGAGTATTGCTCAAAAGTTATATGAAGGTGTAGATTTAGAGAATGAAACTGTTGGTTTAATTACTTATATGAGAACAGATTCTACTCGTTTATCTGATGATTTCGTTATACCTGCTAGAAAATATATTGAAGAAGTTTATGGTAAAAATTATGTAGGTTTTGCTAAGCAAAGCAAGAAAAAGGATAATGTACAAGATGCACACGAAGCGATTCGTCCTACTAGTGTAATGCGTACACCAGAGAAAGTTAAACCATTTTTAAAACCTGATGAATTTAAATTATATTCTTTGATTTATAAACGTACACTTGCATCACTTATGGCAGATGCTAAAGTAAATCAAACAACAATTATTTTTGATAATAATGATTATAAGTTTAAAACTACAGGACAGCTTTTACTATTTGAAGGTTATTTAAAAATATATAAAGATTATGAGTCAAGTGAAGATAAGATTCTTCCTGAAATTAATGATAAGCAAGAGTGTGTTTCGACAGATGTTTCTAGTGAACAACATTTTACTAAACCTCCAGCAAGATATACAGAAGCTAAACTTATTAAAGAACTAGAAGAGTTAGGAATTGGTCGCCCTTCTACATATGCAAAGATTATTGATACAATTAAAGAACGTAATTATGTAGAAATGGTAGATAAGAAATTTAAACCTACGGAGATGGGGATTGAAACTACAGATAAATTACAAGAGTTCTTTAGTGATTTGATTAATGTAGAGTATACTCGTGATATGGAAGAAGATTTGGATAAAGTAGCTGAAGGAAAAGAAGTGTGGAATGAGTTATTAGCTAATTTTTATCAGTTGTTTGAACCTCGTGTTAAGAATGCTTTTTCTGATATGGAGAAGAAGGCACCGGAAGAAACAGGTGAAGTTTGTCCAGAATGTGGTAGTCCATTAGTTGTGCGTAATGGACGCTATGGAGAATTTGTGGCATGTTCTAATTATCCAACATGTAAATATATTAAGAAAGAAAAAGCAGAAGAAGTAGTTATTATGGATTGTCCTAATTGTGATGGGAAAATTGTTGAAAAGAAAACACGCAGAGGGAAGGTATTTTACGGATGTAGTAATTATCCTAAGTGTAAATTTGCTTCATGGGATAAACCTGTTCCTGAAAAATGTCCAGAATGTGGTAATTATTTGATAGATAAAAATGGCAGAATAAAATGTAGTAGTTGTTCTTATGAAGAAAGTCAATCTTAGCTAGATTGATTTTTTTTTGTTTTTAATGTTATAATAAAGTCAAACTAGGGGGGATATTATGGCCGGTGGAAATATTCAATATTTTTTAGTTGGACAAAATAAATTTAATTATCAATTTCAAGTTATCGAGTTTTATCCTGAAGATTATTTATATGATACGCATAGAAAATTAGAACAATTAGATTTGTTTTCTAGTGGTTTTCAGAGTGAAGAAGAATTGGTTCGATTTTTGTATGATAAAGGTAGACTTCCTAGTTGTGATTATCATATGTCTATTGCTTTTTTGAAAGATAGAGATGTTAAATTTTATAATCCTATATATAATGATGGGCATAATAAACATTTAATTGAGTTACGCGATAGTGCTCAAGAGTCTTTACAAGACACTAAGAAAAGTATGAAACAAGGTAAGAAAATTATTAAAGATTTTTTTGAAAAAGTAAAATCCGAAGATAAATTATATACTATGCTTGTTTCTAATACTACTAACATTTATGGTAAGTTTTTAGATTATTTTAAGACTAAGTCTAGATTTGAAAGTTTTTCTGATTTACAGAATATCGATGGTGCTTGGTTTTTACGCTCTTATACTTTGCTTCGAAATATTGTAGATGTAGAAAGCCATTATGAAAGATTAAGCAAAGATTCTTTTGATTTTTACCGTACTATAATTGAAGAAAAACAAGCAGATGATAGGAGAAAGTTAAAAGGGAAGAATCTATTACGTAAAGAGTTATTAGAAAAAGTAGATCCCTTAGTTTTGCCAGGACAGTTAAGTTTATTTGATTTTAATATGGATTTGGGTCAGTATTCTTTTTCTAAGAAATCTCCTACAGGTGCTATTTTAAAAAATGATATTAACGGACCAAGTGAAATTATTCCTGTTGGGGAGACTAAGACAAAGAAAGTTGCTATTCCTGATTATTCAAACATTAGCGAATCTGAAAAAATTAGTGCTATTTTTTCTACATTAAGGTCAATTACTAAAAATCCTTTTAGAATTGGAAAGTACAATAATGTAGAATTTAATCCTAATTGTTTTCCGTTTCCAATTTCTTCTGAACAACAGGAAAAACTTGAAAAATTTATGGATCGAAGATGTCAAAAAATTTGTTACGATTATATACGTTATAATAGTATGATAGAAGAAGAAAATCGGAAAGGATTTTCTGTTTGTTATGAACTATATGAAAATCGAGATGCAGAAGCAAAAGGTCTTAGAAGAAAATTAAAAAATCTTGCTACTTTAAATAGAGCATATGCTTGGTGTATTGCTTTTCGTGAGTGTTTAACTCAACATCATGAAAGTCAATCATCTAATAATTGTTTTGAGAATAGTGAAAGTGGTGCTTATGTTAGAAGAAAAAACGGAGAAAGTCATTCATAGTTATTTAGATTATTTAAAATATCAAAAGAACTATTCGGACTATACTATTGATAATTATTGCAGGGATATATTAGAATTTTTAGATTATTTAGATAGAGAAGTATTAGATTATAAAAGCGTTGTCTACAGTGATTTACGCTTTTTTCTCATGTATTTAAAAGATGAGAAAAAAGATAAGAATTCTTCTATCGATAGGAAGTTAAGTTCTTTACGTGGCTTTTATCAGTATTTAGCCAATGAAGGTATTGTTTCTAATAATGTTTTCTCTTTGTTAACGGGTCCTAAGAAAGAGAAAAAACTTCCTAGATATTTTGAATATAATGAGTTAGAGTCTTTATTTGAGGCTTGTGATTTATCTGGTGCCTTGGGTCAAAGAGACCGTTTAATTTTAGAAATGCTTTATGCTACAGGTGTTCGTGTTGGAGAACTTGTTTCTATTAAAGTTTCTGATATTAATTTTAGTAGTCGGACTATTTTGATTTTAGGAAAGGGTAATAAAGAAAGAATTGTTCCTTATGGGGATTATTGTGAGGAAATTTTAAAATTATATTTAAAAGATGGTTATGTATCTTTGAATACGCAAAATAGTCCATATTTGTTTTTAAATGCTAGAGGAGGGAAACTTACCGAACGAGGCGTGAGGTATTTACTTGAAGAGATTATTAAAAAGACTAGTGTACAGAAAAATATTTCTCCACATATGATTCGTCATAGTTTTGCAACGCATTTATTAAACCAGGGATGTGATTTAATGACTGTGCAAAAATTACTTGGACATGAGAGTATTAAGGCTACTCAAATTTATACTCATGTTACAACTGATAGACTTCGTAGTGTATATCAACATAGTTTTCCTAGAGCTAAAATTGATTCTTATGATAAGCATTAGTTATAGAAGATATTAGTCGTATGGGAGATTGCAAGGATTTCTTCTTTTGAATAGTTAGAAGGTTCTATTGGAAAATTTTTTGTTGAACTTTTTTATCTACAACAACTTCTTTAGGAGGTCAATTTATCATTTAAAAAGTAATTCACTTTATTTTGTTGATATATGGTCTATTTTTATTATAATAGGAAGTAAATTTTTGAAAGAAAGTATTTTTATGGGTTATGAATTAGGTTGGGATGTTAATGAAAGCCGCTGTGTTGTTGATGCTATGGGTAACTGGGTTACTAATATACCAGCGGATATGTCTTTTGATGAAGTTATTCGTCGATTAGAAAATCGTAGCATGAAGGTATCTGATGTCGTAATCAGGGAATGCAAAATTGTCTGGCTGCTATGGTTGATACTAGTGAAAAAGATTAGTTGCTCCTAGAGAAGATTGGCCAATATATAATGCTATTATGGGATTATGGATGGCTGATGTTTTGCAGGAAGATTTTAGAAATACAGATGAAATATATCGTGAGGTTCAACAAGTAAGAAATCGAGGCGGCAATATTGACTCTGTTGTTTATCGATATGTTTCTAAACCTAGTAAAAGAGAAGTAACTAAATAAAAATATAAGACAATATTATGAGTTATTGTCTTTTTTCTTTGTTTTTCTTTTCAAATATGTTATATTTGCGATATAATGTTATTAGTTTGGTAGGTGATGTTATGGAGTTAGAGTTTTCTTCTCAGGAAGAATTGTACCAAAGAGTACAGCCCGCTATAAATGCAAAACTTGCTGAATTACATCGTCTGGGTTATCCTTACATTCAAGCTATCGATATTTGGAATTATTTAATTTATTCTAAATGGACTAAAGCTAAAGATTTAACATTATCTGATATTGTTAGTGATATTTTACATGTTGATAATCGTAGATTGGATGAATATTTAAAAGGAAGGTTAGCCAAAACGAGAAGAAGTCAAGATGATATAGAGATGATTTAGAGAGGTGGATAGGTATGAAAAAAAATAATAAAGGAAAAGTTATACGTACCGCTATTTTATTAGTTTTGTTAGTAGTGATATTATGTTTTCTTTGTGTTCCTTTGTTTAAAAATTTAAAGTTTGGATTGGATTTACAGGGAGGATTTGAAATTCTTTATAAGGTCGAATCTATTGATGATTCTAAGATGACTCATGACAAGATTATGGCTACTTATAAGACTTTAAGTAAGCGTATTGATAGTCTTGGTGTTACAGAACCTGAAATTACTATAGAAGGAAATGATAAGATTCGTGTAAAACTTGCAGGTGTTACAAATCCTGAAGAAGCAAGAAAACAGCTATCAACAGTTGCAACACTATCATTTAGAGATGCTGATGATAATTTGTTGATGAGTAGTGATGTTTTGGTTTCTGGTGGTGCTAAAGTAAGTCAAGACTCTTCTGGTAATCCTGCAGTTTCTTTATCGGTTAAAGATAAAGATGAGTTTTATAAAGTTACGAATAAGGTAAAAGATTATGATCAGAATTTGATTGTTATTTGGCTAGATTATAACGAAGAAGAAGATAGTTATGCAAGCGAAGGCAGTCTATGCGGTACAGAGGGGTCTAATTGTTTAAGTGCTGCGACTGTTTCTCAAGGTTTTGCTAGTGATGTTATTATTCAAGGTAATTTTACAGAAGACCAAGTAGAGAATTTAGTTGATTTAATTAATAGTGGTTCTTTACCAAGTAAGTTAACAGAAATTTCATCACAGACAGTAGGTGCATCTTTTGGTGATAATACATTACAGACTACTTTTTTAGCAGGTGTTATTGGTATTTTCTTAATTATTTTATTTTTGATAGTTATTTATCGTTTTGCTGGTTTTATTTCAGCAATATCTATGTTAATTTATACATTCTTAGTATTCTTAGTTTTTTGGGTAGTAGGAGGAGTTTTAACCCTTCCTGGAATTGCAGCTTTAATTCTTGGTATTGGTACAGCAGTCGATTCAAGTATTATTACATTCGCTAGAATTAAAGATGAATTGTATAAGGGTAAGAGTTTACCAATGGCATTTAAAGAAGGAACTAAGGAAAGTTTTAGTGCTATTTTAGATGCTAATGTTATTGTTTTATTAGTGTCAATTATTATGTTTATTTTTGGTGAATCTAGTATTAAAGGATTTGCTACTATGCAAATTATTACAGTTGCTATTATTATGGTAACTATGGTTGGTCTTAATAGATTGTTATTAAAACTATTTATTAAAACTAATTACTTTAATGATAAGACAAAATTATTTATTAATGTAAAATCTGAAGATATTCCTGATGTTTCTAAGAATGAAGAGGTTAAGGTTGTTCCATTAAAGAACTTTAATTTCTTCAAATATACTAAACAGTTTGTAGGTTTATCTATTGTAATCTTAGTACTTGGTGTTGTAATGTTTTTTGTACAAGGACTTAATTTAAGTGTTGAATATCAATCTGGTAGTGATATTGCTATTGTTACTGAAGAAAAATTAACAGATGCCAAACTTAATAAAGATTTAAAGGAATTAGGTTTAGAAAAAAGAGATATTGAAATTACAAAAGATGAAACTAATATCTTAGTTAATGATGTTTTAGATGGTGATGAAGTAGATACAGTTACTAATTATTTTGAAGAAAAATATGATGCGCAGACAAATATTGGAGTTGTTTCTAATATTGTTCAACAAGAACTTGTTAAGAATGCTATTTTATCTGTATTCCTTTCACTTCTTGGAATTATTCTTTATATTTCTATTCGTTTTAAATTTAGTTATGCTGTAGGTGGCGTGGCTTCATTATTTCATGACGTATTGTTTATTTTTGCATTGTTTATTGTATTCCGTTTACAAATTTCTACTATGTTTATTGCAGCTATCTTAGCTATTATTGGTTATTCTATTAATGATACAATTGTTACTTTTGATAGAATTCGTGAAGAATTAGCTAGTGTTCCAGAAAAGAAATTAACAAAAGAAGTTGTATGGCAAGTTACTAATAGAGCTATTTGTGAAACATTTGTTAGAACAGTTCATACATTCTTATCAACATTGATTCCAATTGTAATATTAATATTCTTAGGATCAAAAGAAATATTAACATTTAATTTAGCAATGCTATTTGGATTTATTGCTGGTGCTTATTCATCTATTTATATTGCTGCTGTTATATTCGCAACAATTGAATCTAAAAATATAGGTAAACCAAAGAAGAAAAAAGTTATCTATACAGATGAGTATGAAGAGAAACAGATTAAAGGTATTAATTGTTAACTCTAAGGAGGTGTTACTTTGTCTCATGCAAAAGATGAACTCACAGTTCAAGATGTTTTAGAACATGCTAAAACATATATTAAAGATGAAGAACAATTACAATTTATAGAGCAAGCTTATCTTTTTGCTAAAGAAAAACATGCTGGTCAATATCGTAAAACGGGTGAAGATTATATTATTCACCCTTTAAACGTTGCGATGATTTTGACTACTATTTATGCAGACTATCAGACAATTGCTGCGGGATTCTTGCATGATGTTTTAGAAGATTGCGATTGTACTCCGGAAGAGATGGAAGAAAAGTTTGGGAGTGAAGTTACTAAACTTGTTCAAGGGGTTACTAAGCTTAGTAAAATTCATTTTTCTACTGAAAATGATTATTTAATTGATTATTATAAGAAAATTATTGTTGGTATGAGTGAGGATGTTCGAGTTATTATCATAAAGCTTGCAGATCGACTTCATAATATGCGAACATTATGGGCTACTCCTCCTGATAGACAGAAAGTAAAAGCAAAAGAAGCTTTAGAGATTTTAGCGCCAATTGCTCATCACTTGGGTATTCATAAAATCAAAAGCGAACTTGAAGATTTAGCTCTTCGTTATTTAAAACCTGATGTTTTTTATGATATTGCAGAAAAGTTAAATAAAACTAAATTGGAACGTGATAGAACGGTTGTTGAGATGCAACAAGAAGTTTCTGATTTGTTAACGGAACATCATATTAATCATGAAATTAAGGGTCGAGCTAAATGTATTTATAGTATTTATAATAAGTTAAATAAAGGTAAGAAGTTTAGTGATATTTATGATTTACTTGCTTTACGTATTTTAGTTCATACAGAACAAGAATGTTATTTGGCACTTGGTATTATTCACTCTAAATTTAGACCTTTACCAAAGAGATTTAAAGATTATATTGCGATGCCTAAACCTAATATGTATCAATCTTTGCATACAACTGTATTTGGAATCGATGGTTATTTATTTGAAATACAAATTCGTACGTATGATATGGATGAAGTTGCTGAAAATGGTATTGCTTCTCACTGGGCCTATAAAGAAAATAAAGGGTCTAATAAAACTGCTAATTTACAGTCTACAACAGAACAAAAACTTCAGTTTTTTAAATCGATAATCGATTTAAGTAAAGATAAAATGAGTAGTGAAGAGTTTGTTAATAGTGTTAAAGATGAAGTGTTAAATAATAATATTTATTGTTTTACACCTAAGGGTGATGTTATTGAATTACCTAGGGGAGCTACTCCAATTGATTTTGCTTATAAGATTCATACTAAGGTAGGAGAGACTACTACTGGAGCGATTGTTAATAATGCCATTGTTCCACTAAATTATGAATTAAAAGATAATGATATTGTTCGTATTATTACGAATAAAAATGCTACTCCTTCTATGGAATGGATTAACATTGTCAAAGCTACTACTACTAGAAATAAAATTAAAAATTTCTTTAGTAAAAATGAAAAAGAAGTGTATATTGAACGTGGTAAATATACTTTAGAAAAAGAACTTCGTAAGAAAAAATTAGCTATTTCTGAGTTTTTAAATGATGAAAATTTAAAAGAAATCTATGAAGAATTTAAAGTGGATAGTCTAGATGATATTTATTTATCGATTGGTAATGGTAAAATATCCGCATTATCTATTATTAATTTTATTTGTAAGGATCAAGATACTCCACAGCCTAAAGTGGTAAAAGTCACTTCTAAAAATATGGATGCGGATATTATTGTTAGTGGGATTGATAAAGTAAAAGTTAATCTTGCTAACTGTTGTTGTCCTGTCTATGGAGATGACATTATCGGATATATTACTAAGGGTAATGGTATCACGGTTCATAGAACTAATTGCCATAATCTAGAAATGTTAGAGACTAGAACATTAGAGGTTCGCTGGAATACTAATGTTAATAAAAGATATCTTACGAATTTATTAATTTATTCAAACACTCATGAAAATCATATGTTGGAGTTAATGCAAACAATATCTAATATGAATGTTAGTGTTGATGGTATTCATATGATGAGTAAGGTGGGTACTATTCTTTATAGTGCTAGTGTCTATGTTACTGGTCTTGATCAATTAACTAAGCTTATTTCAACATTGGAAAAGCAACCTTATGTTGATCATGCTGAAAGGATGATGCGATGAGAGTCTTGATACAAAGAAGTGGCAAAGCTTCTGTTACAGTAGATAATCATGTTGTTGGGGCTATTGATTCTGGATTAGTTGTTTTTGTTGGTTTTACTGATGGAGACTCTATTAGTCAAATAGAATATTTGGCAAAGAAAATAGTTAATCTTCGGATTTTTCCAGATGAAGAAGGTATTATGAATAAAAGCATTTTAGATTATGGAGGTAAAATTCTTTCTGTTTCACAGTTTACGTTATATGCAGATTGTAAAAAGGGAAACCGTCCTAGTTATATTGCTGCTATGAATAATTATGAAGCAATTCACTTTTATGAATTATTTAATGATGAGTTGCGTAAATATGTAGAAGTAGAGACTGGAGAGTTTGGTGCTGATATGGATGTAGCGATTACTAATATCGGTCCTACCACTATTTGGTTGGAAAGGTAGATGCCTTTGTTTAAAAAAGAATTCAATTATCCCTTAATCAATTTCACAGTATTTCTATTTTTACTATTCATTGGAATTAGTAATATAGAGTATATTGTGAAGTTTTTTTTAAATATTTTGTCGATTTTATTTCCGTTTTTATTAGGATTTATTGTTTCTTATGCAATAAATCCTTTTGTTTTGTTTTTA
This sequence comes from uncultured Bacilli bacterium, assembly GCA_944372055.1. Classification (GTDB taxonomy): domain Bacteria; phylum Bacillota_I; class Bacilli_A; order RF39; family UBA660; genus Faecimonas. The sequence goes on from CALVYF010000022.1 coordinate 12,441, forward strand.
GAAAAAAAAGTATCTAGAAGATTTGCTATTGTATTGGTGATTATTTTACTTATTTCTCTTATATTGTTTCTTTTTATATCTATACTTCCTATGTTGTATCATCAAGTTGCAGGATTTAGTATTCAACTGATACAAATATTTAGTAATTTGGATAAAAAGTTTTCTTTTTCTTTAGAATTACAGGATATTTTCACTAAGTTTTCTTCTTTTGTTATTCAAAGTGTTGGTAAAGTTACTTTCGCTACGACAGTGGATGTTTTCTTTTCTATAATTCATTTTTTTAGTCAATTCTTTTTAGTAACTATTAGCTTTGTTTATTTTTTATTTTATATGGAAGAGATTCGAAATAAAGTAAAAAATGTATTGAGAGCTAAACATTTTAAATTTTATTCTTTTTTGCAGCAATTGGATAAAAATATGATTTGCTATGTTAAAAGTTTAGGTCTTTTTATGTTTATACAGTTTATTGAATATTCATTGCTATTTCTGATTATTGGTCACCCTTATTGGTTGGTGCTAGGAATTTTAATTGGAATTTTTACTGTTTTACCATATATTGGCGGATTGCTTTCTAATTTAATTGCTATTACTTCAGCTTTTATGATTTCTAAAGAGTTATTTTATCTTACATTGTTTGTTTCTTTTTTCTTTCCTATTATTGATGAATATATTATTTCTCCAAAAGTTTATGGTAAGAAAAATGATATTCATCCAATCGTTACTGTTCTTTTACTTAGTTTGGGCGGAACTGTTGGAGGGGTTTTAGGTATTGTTTTAGCTATTCCTATCTATTTATTCATTCGTACTACAGTGCTATTTTTTAAAGATGATATGAAAAGAGGAGTGCATTCTTTGAAAGATGTATTATAATGATTAATAGGGGATGAGGTTATGCTACCTATTAATTATGATTATAGTGATTTAGTAAAACAATTATATGATGTTGGACGACAATTTTCTAAATGTAAAACAGTCGAGGAACGATTTTTAGTTTATGAAACTTATTTGGGCCTTGTAGATGCTTACTTTACTGCTGCTGGAAAAGAGTATTGCAATAAAAAAATGTATAGATCTTTTGTCAAAGAAGGGGAGAACTTCTTTTTTGAAGTATGTGCTTCTAATTTCAATAATTTTGTTATAAATAAAGATTTTCATGCTAATCTCATGTTGTCTTGTTATGCACAATTGGATTCTTTTTTTCAAGATTTTTGTGAATCTTCTTATTGTGGTCGCTTGGAAAAAAAGAAAATTTCTCCTATTAATGAAGAAACTGATGAAGATTGTTCTTTGCTTATGAATTTTTTTCATGAAAAAGCTCCGGAATTATATCCTTTATATCAGGGAGTCGTTGATTCGAGAAATCTTTATGCGGTAAGTGAAGATGATTGGTTGAGAGAGGGATTATCTATTTTTAATTTAGTTCAGAAGAAAGCTAATGTCTTTGTTAGCCCTTCTAATCCATCTTTTAAAGAACTTTCTATTGTGCCACATGAACTTGGTCATGTGGAAGAATTTTATTATTTTCTTGATTATTATCCTATTATGGATGTTTTACGATATTTTGCGTCGGGTTGTTTGTCGGAAGTTGTTTCTACTTATTATGAGCAGTTGTTTTTAGAATTTTATATAAATCATGGTAATAGACGTGACGATGCTCTTTTTGGCATGGTTAATCATTTTGAAAAGGGGCTTAATGATATATGGGATAGTTATGTACTTGCGTTACTTCCAAAAAAAAGTTTAGAGGAAATCAAGGATACGAATGTAGAGTTAAGTAGTACAGAAACTGAACTTATGGAGTTGGGTCTTCTTTCTCCTTCTTGGTTATCGGAAGAAGATAGAATTATAAGTGTTGGAATTTCTCCTATTTATGCCTATGGATTTTTACTCGCTAATTATTTTTTAGAACATCCTGATAGTTATGCTTTGTTTCAAGAAAAGAAGAATCAGCGTTTTTCTCCCGAGTTTTTGGAGAGCTTGGGAATTACAACAGAAAGTTTGAGTAAGACTTTAGTTAAAAGAAGTGAACGACTGTTTGGAAGATATATGGATTGATGATCAAAATTGACAATATCTTTTAAATTCGTTATAATATGTCATAAATTAACGGAGGGAGAAATGTTTATGGAAAGGAAAATGACAGATTTAACAGATTTGCAGCTTACTATGGCGTTGATTTTGAATGATAGGGGATTTTCTTTAGAAGAGCAGAGTGGCAAACAGGTAACTATTGATACTAATTCTATTAGTGTTGAAGAAAAAAAATATGGTAGTGATTGGCATTCTACTACGAGATGTTCTGTATCTATTGATGAAGAAGCTCAGACTATATCAATTACTAGCAACTCTTGTCTTGCTGAAGGAATTACACCACTGGCATTTGCTGATGGTTTATATCGTTGGCATGAGATACGTCAAAATATTGATGAAACATATCAAATTTTTGATGGAAAGGTGCAATATTCTAAAACAACTCGTCGCAGAGGTTCTCGAGAAGATGATTTGGGTGGCGGAGTTCCTGGTGAGGTTCTTATCGATGAAGAAACTGCTACTTATGAATTACCAGATGGATATAGAATAACTGATGGTATTGGTGTTTTTTCTAATCAAAGAGTCTTAAAAGAACATAAAAAAAGTAATTTTTAAATTATTGCAAAAATAAAAAAAGTACTATATAATAAGTATAACTTCTTTGGAAAGAGTATATTTTATGGATTATATAGAGAGAGTATGGTTGGTGGAAATACTTTATGAAGTAAGATAGAAGACATCTAAATAAATAGAAGCGGTTAACCTCGTTATTGGTTATTAAGAGTATAAATTAAGGTGGCACCACGGGATTCCCGTCCTTAGAGGGTGTCATCTTTTTATTTTAGGAGGAGATTTTATGATACAAAAACCAAAGGGATGTAATGATATTTATGGAAGAGAAGCCAAAATTTGGAAGTATGTAGAGAGTATCATTGATGCTACTATGGAGAAATATAACTATACATATATTCGTACACCAATTTTTGAGTCTACTGAATTATTTCACCGTGGTATAGGAGAAAGTACTGATATTGTAACAAAAGAAACTTATGATTTTGTTGATCGTGGTGGAAGAGGTATGACACTTCGTCCAGAAGGTACTGCAGGAGTATGTCGTAGTTATGTTGAAAATAAAATGTATGGTGATCCTAATCAACCGGTAAAAGTTTATTATAATGGTACAATGTATCGTTATGAGAGACCTCAGAGTGGACGTGACCGTGAGCTTACTCAATTTGGAGTGGAAGTTTTAGGTAGTGATGATCCTATGAGCGATGCTGAAGTTATTTCACTTGCTGTTAATATTTATAAAATGTTAGGATTAAAAGAAATCAAAGTTAATATTAATTCTTTAGGTGATAAAGAGTCTCGTGATATGTATCGTAAGGCTTTGATTGACTATTTTAAACCTCATATTTCTGAACTTTGTGAAGATTGTCAGACAAGGCTTGAAAAGAATCCACTTCGTATTCTTGATTGTAAAGTAGATGCTGATAATGAATTATTAAAGAATGCTCCAAAGACGATTGATTATTTGAATGATGCAAGTCGCGAGAGATTTGAAGCTGTTAAAGATTATCTTGATATTATGCAAGTTAGCTATGAAGTAAATCCTAATATTGTGCGTGGTCTTGATTATTATAACCATACCGTGTTTGAAATAGAAGCAAAGGTAGAAGGATTTGGTTCTAACAATGTACTTGGTGGTGGAGGTCGTTATAACCATTTATGCAGTGAAATTGGTGGGCCTGAAACTCCATGTATTGGATTTGCTTCAGGTATTGGTAGACTTGTTATGGCATTAGAACTTGAAAAAGTAGAGTTACCAATTGTTGAAGATATTGATTTATTCTTAATGTATGTAAATGAGGATGAGAAGAAGTATGCTACTTATTTAGCGCAAGAATTACGTATGGCAGGATTTATTGTTGATACGGAGTATACTGGTCGTAGTTTAAAAGGACAATTTAAACAAGCAGATCGACTAAATGCAAAATATATTGCTATTTTAAA
>CALVYF010000023.1 GCA_944372055.1 uncultured Bacilli bacterium
ACTAGTTGTGCCAGTGAATCTAATGTTTGTGCTATTATGAGTGCAATTCGAAGTTATCCTTTAAAAAAGCATATTATTACTACGAAAGTAGAACATGCTTCTATTATGGAAACTATGAAGTATTTAGAGAGTATTGGTTATCAAATTACTTATCTTTCGGTTGATCATTATGGTAGGATTTCTTTGGAAGAGTTAGAAAAAGAAATCAGGAATGATACTTGTCTTATCGCTATTATGATGGCAAATAATGAGATTGGAAATATCTATCCAGTAAAAGAAATTGGAAATCTTGCGAAGAAACATCATATTTTATTTCATTGTGATGCTGTTCAAGCGGTAGGTAAGGTTCCTATTGATGTTTCCTCTATGAATATAGATACTTTATCTTTATCTGGACATAAGATTCATGCTCCTAAAGGAATAGGTGTTCTTTATGTAAAAGATGGTATTCCTTTTATACCGCTTATTTTTGGACATCAAGAGGAAAATAGGAGGGGCGGAACAGAAAATGTTCCTTATATTATCGGTCTTGGAAAAGCAGTGGAGATGATTTTAAAAGATCAATATCAAAATAATAAAGAAATTGAAGTATTAAGAGATTATATGGAAAGTGAAATAAAAAAAGAAATTGAAGATGTTATGATTTATGGAGATTTTGAAAATCGTCTTCCTAACACTTCTAGTATTGCTTTTAAGAATGTGGATGCGAATCAATTAATGCTTTTATTAGAGTCTTTTGAAATCTTTGTTTCCACTGGTTCTGCGTGTAATTCTGAAATTGCAGAAGATTCTCATGTTTTGGTTGCCTGTGGTGCTAATTTAAGACAATATAGTCCTATTCGTGTTAGTTTAAGTAAATTTAATACAAAAGAGGAAATTGATATTTTTGTGAAACACTTAATTCAATGTGTTTCTATGATTCGGAGGAGAAAATGATACAAATTCGTATTGCTAAAGAAAGTGATGCTAGTGGTTACGCTCATTTAATAAATAAGTCTTGGAAAGATACTTATGGAGATTATATTTCTTTGGAACATATTGATAAGGAATTTAATATTGACCGGTTAATTTTTAATTTTAAAGACTATATTAGGAACAAAGATTTTGAACTTTATGTTATTGATTATGATGGGAAGATTGCTGGAATTATAGAACTTGGCAAGTATGAAGATCAATATAAAGAAAATATGGACGGTATTGGGGAAATTCGCTCTTTACATATTTATAAAGAATATCAAAATCATGGACTTGGTACTATGGCTCTAATTTTTGGGATTCATCGGTTATCAGAACTAGGTTACCAAGAATGTTGTATCTGGGTAAAAAAGCAAAATACGCATGCTATTTCTTTTTATGAAAAAAATGGATTTATTAAAACAAAATATGATTGTTGTGATACGGTTGATGGAGCTCCATCCTTCGTGATGGAAAGAAAGATATAGGAGTGATAATTATGAAACCATTGGAAGAGGTTTGGAAAGATTTAGAGAAATATTTAAATGTAGAAAATGCTTTAGAAGAAGGATTTTCGAATGGAAAGTATACAGAAGTTTTGGCTCAATATGCTAAGCATGTTACAGCAATTGATGTATCTGAGGATTTTTTAGCGATAGCAAAAAATAATTTAAAAGAGTATAATAATATTGATTTGATACTTATGGATGCGAGATACTTGTCTTTTTCAGATAAGAGTTTTGATGTTTTACTTAATACTAGTTTTCACGAATTTGATTTAAGTGGTGATGAGTATCAAGTAGATTTGAATCTTAAGAAAGAAATTTTAGAAGAAATGATTCGAGTAAGTAATACTATTATTTTTGTAGAACCTACAGAAAATGCAGTTACCAATGAGCTTTTTAAGGTGTTTAATCCTAATGAGAATCATAGTGATAGAATTTATCAGTCAAATCAATTAATAGGAAATGTTATGCGAGAAAATGGTTACGAATTAGTGGAATATGGTCTTACTTATCATAAAGATCAGTTTTCTAGCATTGAAGAATTGGAGGAGGAGATGTTATCCTGGTGGGCAGATATTAAAGTTCCTCAGAATGAGAAAGAAAAGCGTGATATGATAAAAAAGATAGATCAAATATTAAATGATGCTCATATGTTAGAGGATTTGCAAGTAACTGAAGAAATTTCTTATAGAGTATGGAGGAGAAAATAATGGCGGTATTTGTTAATTTTAAAATTTGTGATAATGCAAAAGAGTGTGGAGGGGTAGAAGTTTGTCCTACAGGAGCTTTTTCTTGGGATGAGGAGAAAGAAACGATAGTTTTAGATAATCAAAAATGTATTTCTTGTGGATTGTGTGAGAAGGAATGTCCGATTGGTGCAATTCGTGTTGGTAAAACCGAGGAAGAGTGTCAAAAAATAGAAAAAGAAATTCAAGATGATCCTAGAACTACAAAAGATTTATTTGTAGATCGTTATGGAGCGGCACCATTATCAGAATTTTTTTTGATTGATGTGAGTGATGTTTCTAATAAAATAAAAAATAAAGGATTAACTTTTATAGAAGCATATAAAGATGATTCTATCCAATGTTTACTTAAATCTATTCCTATAAAAGAATTGACTAGTGATTTAGCTAAAGATACTTTGTTTTATAAAACTGAAGTTGATGATAAATTTGTTGGCGACTATGATTTATATATTTTTCCTTCTTTACTTATTTTTCAGAATAATCAATATTTAGGTAAAGTTTCTGGATATTATACTGTTGATGATAAGGATGATTTAATAGAATCTATTTATCAAATTATTGAAAAATGATAAAACTTAATTTATCATTTTTTTAATGCTTTTAATAATTCTTTTGTATTTTTATGTATTGTAATTCCTTTTTGTTGGATATATATCTTTTCTTGTTCTAAAAGATATATTAATGACTTATTTAAATCTTTATAGGCTATTTGTTTGACTTGTTTTAAGTTACTTGGTAATTTTTTTCTGCCTATTTTATCAGCAATGAAAATAATTTTTGCTAGCATATCCATATCTTTATTTCCGATTGTATGATATTTTATGGCATTACAAATATCATCATCTAAATTGTATTCTTCTTTAGCAATTATTGCTCCTATATCTGCGTGTTTTATATTCTTATATTCTTCTTTTTGCAAATCGCTAGATAGATTTCCTTTTTTAATCCAATAATTATTTTCTTCTTCAGTTAATTCTTTAGCTATATCGTGTATTAGTCCGGTAAGATATGCTTTCTTTTTATCTATATGGTAGTGTTTTGCAAGTCTTTTTGCTTCTTTTGCGACTCTTATAGAATGGTCATATCTAAAGTGTGATAAGTCTTTTTTTAGCTTCGTTTTTATTTTCCTTATGTCCATAAATTCACTTCTTTCTATGATTTAATTATAGTATAAAAATGTTGGTTTTTTATGATAAAATTTTCTTAATTAGCTACTTCTCTTATTTTTATTTTTATGATACAATACTTTTATAATAGAAAGGGTAGGATTATATGACAAGTGAGGTTGTAAAAAAAGCAAAATCTGGTAGTAAGAGAATACCAAAAAAATATGAATCTAAAAATAAAGAGGTAGAAGAAGTATTAGAAGTTGAAAGAGAAGGTTGGTGGGTTTATGTTTTATTATTATCAACGGTTGTTATTCTTGCTCAATCATTAAAAAATTATACGTTCTCTTTTGATAATGTAACTTTAACATATTCAATTTTTATATTACCAATTATTTATTTTGTTACTAATTATATTACAAAGAAATATGGGTATAGTAAATCCGTTATTGGAATTTCTGTTTCTGGTGTTGCTATGGTAGTGTTTAGTTTTATTATGAGTTTTGTAATAGGACAACATTTTAGTTTTTATGATATTTGTGGTGGCTTTTGTGGATATGTTATTAGTCAGTTTGTTAACTTAACTATTTATCAATATATTTTAGTTAATACCAGTGGTTCATTTATTTTGATTTATTTAACTTATTTATTTGCTTTTGTTGTTAACTATTTATTTTATACTTTGATTTACATGAATTTATTAGTGTTTGATAATTATTGGCTTTCTTATTTCTCAACACTTATTCTTCAAGGAGTTATTTGTTTCTTATTAGTATTTCTTGATGTTAATATAAAGCGTGGTATAGAAGTATAATAAAAAATCTTCCGTTTGGAAGACTTTTTTTTATACTAAAATGGATAGTAGTATTAATGCTGAATTATGGAACATATGCATTGCGATTGATGTAAAGATAGTATCCGTTTTTTGATACATATAAGCAAATGATCCTCCTAAAGCACCATAAGGAATAATATATAATAATTCTATTGGTGAAGTCATGCTTGTTACTACATGAAGTGAACCAAATACTAATGCAGATATCAAAATAAATAGCCATTTATTTGGAAATGCTTTTCGAAAACTTTTTCTAAATATTAATTCTTCTGTACATGGAGCAATCACTCCAGCGTTGATAAACATTAACCATGGTAGTGCAGATATCATTTGTTGTACAGCTTGTTCGTTGGCAGCTTGTCCAAGATTCATTACAATATTGATTATAATGTTTGATCCCATCATAATGGCGAGACCAACTAGCCAATATTTTATTCCTGTGTCTATATTTTCTAAAAAGTTTGATTTAAATTTTTTCCATTCTTTTATTATATCTTTTCTAAATATTAAAAATAAGATTAATAATAAAATGATATTAGAAAATGTTGATAATATTACGTTTTGTGATTCTGTAATAGTTCTGATATTCCAATTCAGTAATATTATTGGGATTAGTTGAAAATAACTACTGAAATAGAATAACAGGAATACTATAATTCCTAATATTAGGCCTTTCCAATTTATAAAATTTTTAACTTTATTCATACTATCACCTTATTACAGAATAGCATAAAAATTGCTAAAATTAAAGATATTTGTTGGTATTTTACAAAAAGTATGCTATACTATGTACAGAAAGGAGTGGGAAAGGAAATGTTCCCGCTCTTATTATTTCTAGGAGGTGAAGTATGAAAGAAAAAATTAGTGATTTGGTGGAAAACGAAATTCAAAAGTTAAATGTTTTTGTGGATGATGTGTTTGTATCTACAGAAGAAGGAAAACAGATATTAAATATTGTTTTGGATAGTGAAGAAGTGATTGATTTAAATTTGATTACAGAGGCTTCTAGAATAATCAATAAACTTATTGATCAAAACCAAGTGTTAGATGATGATATTTATGAGGTTGATATTTATTCTAAAGAGAAGGGAGAAAAGTAAAAATGAACGGAAAAGAATTTTTAAAAGCATTAGATAATATAGTAAAAGAAAAAAATATAGATCCTGATATCGTATATGATGCTATGGAGTTGGCACTTACTTCAGCATATAAAAAGAATTTTAATTCTAAGACTAACGTAAAAGTTTTGTTTGACCGTGCAACTGGCGAAATTAAAGTGTATTCTTATTTAACAGTTGTTCCAGATGATAAAATGACAAAAGAAGAATACGAGGATTATTTATTTGAGCATTATACTGATGAAGATGAGGATGAAGAGGCATCTGAAGATGGTGAAGAACAAGAAGAGTATAGTTACTTTAATCCAGATGTAGAAATTAAGTTAAGTGATGCTAAAAAATTAGATAAGACATTAGAAATTGGAGATACTATTGATAAAGAAGTTACTCCAAAGGATTTTGGTAGAGTTGCTACTTCTACGGCTAAACAAGTTGTTATTCAAAAAATTCGTGAAGCAGAAAGAAATAGTATTATGGAAGAGTTTGGGGATAAACAAGATGAACTTTTAATCGGTACTGTTGCTTTGGAAGATACAGATAATTATTTTATTGATTTAGGTCGTACTAATGGAATTTTACCTAAGAAAGATATTATTCCTGGTGAGAAAATTGAAATGGGCTCACAAATAAAAGTTTATGTTACCAAAGTAGATAATAGTGGTAAGAATTTACTTATTTTATTAAGTAGAAGCCATTATGGTTTTGTTAAAAGACTTTTTGAACTTGAAATTCCAGAGTTGGCTGATGGTACAATTATGTTATATAGTGTAGCAAGAGATGCTGGTAACAGAAGTAAGGTTGCTGTTTATTCAGAATATTCTAATATTGATCCAATTGGAGCATGTATTGGAGAAAAAGGAAGCAGAATTGCCCGTATTATTGAAGAGTTGCATGGGGAAAAGTTAGATGTTGTAAAATATGATAAAGATCCAGCAGTGTTTATCGAAAATGCTTTAAGTCCTGCTAAAGATTTAACTGTTGCAATTACTGATCCTAAAAAGCAAGAAGCTATGGTTATTGCTGATGGAGATAATTTCTCATTAGCTATTGGTAAGAGAGGACAAAATGCTCGTCTTGCTAGTAAACTTACTCATTATAAAATAGATATCAAAACTACGGAGCAAGCAAGAGAAGCTGGAATTAATTTCAGATAATATTTAAGGAGGTTTTATGAAAGTAAAAAAAATACCTTTGAGAACCTGTGTTATTACAAGAGAAAAATTACCAAAGAAAGATTTACTTCGTATTGTTCGTACTCCGGAAGGGAATGTTCTTGTTGATGAAACAGGAAAGATGAACGGACGTGGTGCATATATTAAAAAGGACATTCAAGTTTTAGAACAAGCCCAAAAGAAAAAAACATTAGAACGTCATTTAGAATGTAGTATAGAAGAGAGTGTATATGATGATATAAGAAAAAATATTGAAAAATAGTGGAGGTGAAGTGAAATGATGAATATCGAAGATTATGCATTAGATGTTGGTAAAAGCGTGGAAGAAATTAAGGCTTTATGTGATAAGATTGGAATTGATTATAAAGATGAGACAACACCTTTAGATGAGACGGACATTATTTTACTTGATAATGAATTACAAGATCAGGAAGATTATATTGAGGGTGACATTGAAGACTTAGAGTCTAAGTTATATGAAGATGAAGTTATGGATAAAGCTGAAGAGTTAGCTATGGGTACTAAAATAGATTTAGATAATTCTACTTCATTTGAAAAAGTAAAGCCTAGATCTCAGAAAAAAGTTGATAACAAGAAGTCTGATTTCTTTAAAGAAAGAAAAAAAATATATAAACATCGTGAGAAATTGCAAAAGAATGAGGCTACTCCAGATGATAATGTTATTTTATATAAGGAGGGAATGACAGTTTCTGATCTTTCTTCTTTACTTTCTGTAGCGGCAGTTGAGTTAGTGAAAAAATTGATGGGTCTTGGTGTTATGGCTAATGTTAACCAGTCTATTGATTTTGAAACTGCGGAAGTTCTTGTTGCGGATTATAATAAGACTTTGAAAAAAGAAGAAACTGCTGATATTTCTAACTTTGAAAGTTTTGAAATTGAAGATAGGGAAGAAGATTTAGTAGAGAGACCTCCAGTTGTTACTATTATGGGACATGTTGATCATGGTAAAACTACATTGTTAGATATGATTCGTAAAAGTAATGTAGCTTTAGGTGAAGCTGGTGGAATTACCCAAGCCATTGGAGCATATTCTGTTACTTGTAATGGTAAGAAGATTACATTTATTGATACTCCAGGACATGCGGCTTTTACTGAGATGAGAGCACGTGGTGCTTCTATTACTGATATTGTTATTATTATTGTTGCAGCCGATGATGGTGTTATGCCTCAAACTAAAGAGGCAATTGATCATGCTAAAGCTGCTGGTGTACCAATTATTGTTGCGATTAATAAGATTGATAAACCTGAAGCAAATGTTGAAAAAGTTATGACTGGACTTGCTCAGAATGGTCTTACTCCAGAAGAATGGGGTGGAGATGTTATTGTTAATAAGATTTCTGCTGCCACGGGTGAAGGAGTTCCAGAATTACTTGAAAATATTTTGTTGGTTGCTGAGATGCAAGAATATAAAGCAAATCCATCACGTTATGCTACAGGAGTTGTTGTTGAGTCTAAAAAGAATAGCAAAGTTGGGTCTGTTGCGACATTACTTATTCAAAATGGTACTTTACGTTTAGGTGATCCTATTGTTGTTGGTACTATTTATGGTAAAGTTCGTACCTTAAAAAATGACTTAGGACAAAATATAGTAGAAGCAGCTCCATCTACACCAGTGGAGGTTACAGGACTTAGTGATGTACCTAATGCTGGGGATAAGTTTATGGCATTTGAGTCTGAAAAGCAAGCTAAACATATCGCTGATGAGAGAAGTTTAAGAGCACGTGAAAAAGATACTAATTTCAGTGGTATGTCTTTAGAAGATTTATTTGGACGTATTCAAGAAGGTGTTAAAGAAATTAATGTTGTTTTAAAAGCAGATGTTAATGGTAGCTTAGAAGCTGTTCGTGGTGCTTTAGAAAAAATTGATGTTGAAGGTGTTAAAATCAATATTATTCGTGGTGCTGTTGGTGGTATTACAGAAAGTGATATTGTATTAGCTAGAGCGAGCGATGCTATTATTATTGGATTTAATGTTCGAGCAAATGCTCAAGCACAAGACGATGCTAAAGAGTATGGTGTAGAAATTAGAACGTATGATATTATTTATAAAGTAGTAGAAGATATGGAAGATGCTATGAAGGGTATGCTTGATCCTGAATATGAAGAACAAGTTACTGGTAAGCTTGAAATTCGTCAGCTATTTAAGTTTTCTAAAGTTGGTTTAATTGCAGGATGTCATGTATTAACTGGAGTTGTTAGAAATAATGAAAAGGCACGTATCGTTCGTGATGATGTGGTTGTTTATAATGGTGCAGTTAATACTTTACAACATGAAAAAGATCAAGTAAAAGAAGTGACTAAAGGAATGGATTGTGGTATCACTTTAGAAAATTGTCAAGATTATAAAGAAGGAGATATCATCGAGATTTACGATTTAGTAGAAGTGAAGAGATAGTTATGGAAAGAAGACAATATACTGCTTCCGCTTATACAATAGATTTTAAAAATCATTCTGTATTATTAACATATAATTCTAAATTAAAAAAGTGGTTACAGCCGGGTGGTCATATTTTAGACTGCGAATTAGAGATGCCCTGGGATGCAGCGATTCGTGAAACGAAAGAAGAAACGGGTATAGATATCGAAATTATTGGTCCTATTTTGTATGGAAAACATCAGCCTGTTGCAGTTGAACATTATTCTAATTCTGTTGGTGATATGATTGATATACAATATCTTGCTCAACCAATTTCTACGGATATTTCAGGCTTTTCTAATGTTTGTTGGCAAGATATTTTTACTATTGATTTTAATTCTGATATTGATGCAGAAATTAAGGAAAAAGTGAAGGAATTATATAGAATAAATACCAGGTAGGAGGAAACTATTATGGCAAATATTAAATTAGAGAGACTTAATCATTTAATACAACAAGAGATTAGTATTATCTTAATGGAAGAAGTTAGAGACGAAGATTTAAAGTTTGTAACGATTACTGGTTGTGATACTAGTAGTGATTATAGTTATTGTAAAGTTTATTTTACAGTGTTAGATGAAGAAAAAAAAGCGACTATTTTAGAAGCTTTAGATGGAGCAAGTTCTTTTATTCGAAGTAAACTTGCTGAGCGTATTGATATTCGGCATACTCCAGAATTAAAATTTATTTATGATACTTCTATTGAATATGGGGAACATATCGAAAGAATTATTGATAAAATTCATGAGAGTAAATAAAAAGAATTAAGACTGACTTAATTCTTTTTTTCATATACTTTAGCGGTTCTTTTTGTGTCTGTAGGAATTTTTACACTTTTTAGACAATTTTTTGTTAGAGTTATTACTTCTTGTTCTTCTACGTTAAATAGTTCGGCTACAGTTTCAGTTCTAGCAGGAACATTAATATAGCCTAATCTTAAAGCAAGCATTGCTTTTTGTTCTTCTGTACATTTGGAAACATAAGAACTAAAGATTGATTCTTCTAAATTTTTAATTCCAGTTAAAATTGGATTTTCTTGTTCTGTTATTTCATTTTCTGGAATATCAAATTGTCTAATAAAAGTCTTTATACCTTCTACTTCTTCGCTAGGTATTTTAATACTTCTAACTTTTTTATATTGTTCTTTTATTACTTTGTCTTGATCAAATGTTGGCCAACTTTCTTCTAATTGTTTTTGTATTTCTGAACTTGCTTGTATTTTTTTTAAAGCTTGGTTTTTTATGGCTAGTATATTTTGTTCGCTAAAGTGAAGTTTTTCTGCTAATTGTTTATATGTAGCATAGGATGTATTTGGTGGAACAATTAAGTATATATTTTGTAATATTTCTAATTCTCTATTTGTTAATACTTGGTCTTTCTTTGGTTTAGGTTTTAAAAATTCTGGATATAGTTCTAATACTCTTGCTTTTAGTTTTTCGTCTTGCGCGCAGCTTCTTTTTAATTTGTTCAATGTAGCTCGAAGAGTGGATTGATTTTTATAACCTGTTATTTCTACCAATTCATCTATTGTTATTGTTGGATTTTTGGCTAGTTCTTGTAATAGAATTTCTTGTTTTTTTGTTAGTGATGTTTTTTCTTTCTTTTCTTTCTTTTTCTTTTCTAGTTTCTGTTTAGGAGTTAAAAATTCCGGATATAATTCTAGTGCTCTTGCTTTCAGTTTTTCGTCTTGCGCGCAGTCTTTTCTTAATTTGTTTAGGGTATTTTGCAGACTTGCTTGATTTTTATAACCTGTCATTTCTAGTAATTTTTCTGTTGTTATTGTTGGATTTTGGGCTAGAGCTTGTAATAGAATTTCTCGCTTTTTTGTTAGTAATGGCTTTTCTTTTGGCTTTAGAAAGTCTGGATATAGTTTTAATATCTCTTCTTTTAGTTTTTCATTTTGTTTATATTCCTTTTTTAAACGTTCTAATGCAGAATTTAGACTGTTCGCATTTTTATATCCAGCAATTTTGGCTAATGTTTTTTTATCGATATTTGGATTTTGGGCTAGAGCTTGTAATAAAATTTCTTGTTTTTCTGTTAGTGATGTTTTTTCTTTCTTTTTCTTTTTTAATTTTTTTGTTAAAAGTTCTGGATATAGTTCTAGTGCTCTTGCTTTCAACATTTTATCTTGAATACAGGCTCTCTTTAATTTGTTTAAGGTATTTTGCAGACTTATTTGATTTTTATAACCTGTTATTTTTAGTAATTCTTCTATTGTTATCGTTGGATTTTGGGCTAGAGCTTGTAATAGAGTTTCTTGTCTTTTTGCTAGCAATGTGTTTTCCTTTGAGTTTAGAAAGTTTGGATATAGTTCTAATACTTTTTCTTTTATTTTTTCGTTTTGTTTACATTCTTTTTTTAAACGTTCTAATAAAGAACTTAGACCGCTAGTGTTTTTATATCCTAAAGTTTCAGCAAGTTCTTTTTTAGATATGTTAGGGTTCTTTGCTAATTCTTGTAATAGAGTTTTTTGTTTTTCTGTTAGTAATGTTTTTTCTTTTAACTTTAGAAAGTCTGGATATAATTCTAATATTTTTTCTTTTATTTTTTCATTTTGTGCACATTTCTTTTTTAAGCGATCTAATGCAGAATAGAAACTATTCGTATTTTTGTATCCTAAAATTTTAGCAAGCTCTTTTTTAGATGTATTAGGATTTTTAGCTAGTTCTTGTAATAGAATTTTTTCTTTTTCTGTTAGTGATTTTTTTTCTTCTTTTTTCTTTTCGGGGTTTGTTGTTAAAAACTCTGGGTATATCTCTAGTACTCTTGCTTTCAGTTTTTCGTTTTTTCTGCATTCTTTTTTTAATTTGAGTAATATACTCCATATATTAGCCGCATTTTTATATCCAGCAATTTTGGATAATGTTTTTTTATCGATGTTAGGATTTTTGGCTAGTTCTTTTAATAGAGTTTCTTGCTTTTTTGTTAGTAATGATTTTTCCTTTGGCTTTAGAAAGTCTGGATATAATTCTAACACTTTTTCTTTTACTTTTTCATTTTGTGCGCATTTGTTTTTTAAACGTTCTAATAAAGAACTTAGACCGCTAGTGTTTTTATATCCTAAAGTTTCAGCAAGTTCTTTTTTAGATATGTTAGGATTCTTGGCTAGAACTTGTAATAAAATTTCTTGCTTTTTTGTTAGTAATGGTTTTTCTTTCTTTTCTAGGTTTGTTGTTAAAAGTTCCGGATATATCTCTAGTACTTTTGCTTTCAGTTTTTCGTTTTGTGCGCAGGCCCTCTTTAATTTGTTTAATGTATTTTGAAGACATGTTCGATTTTTATAACCTGTTATTTCTACTAATTCATCTATTGCTATCGTTGGATTTTGGGCTAGAGCTTGTAATAGAATTTCTTGTTTTTTTGATAGTAATGGTTTTTCTTTTGGTTTTAGAAAGTCTGGATATAGTTTTAATATCTTTTCTTTTAGTTTTTCGTTTGTTTTGCATTCTTTTCTTAACTTAGATAATGAAGTCCGTATGCTATCATCGCTTTTATATCCAGCAATTTTGGCTAATGTTTTTTTATCAATGTTTGGATTCTTAGCTAATTCTTGTAATAGAATTCTTTCTTTTTCTGTTAGTAATGATTTTTCCTTTGGCTTTAGAAAGTCTGGATATAGTTTTAATATCTCTTCTTTTAGTTTTTCATTTTGTGCACATTTCTTTTTTAAACGTTCTAATAAAGAACGCAGACCGTTAGTGTTTTTATATTCTAAAATTTTAGCTAGCTCTTTTTTAGATATGTTAGGATTCTTGGCTAGTTCTTTTAATAGAGTTTCTTGTTTTTCTGTTAGTAATGTTTTTTCTTTCATTTTCTTTTCTGGAGTTGTTGTTAAAAACTCTGGGTATATCTCTAGTACTCTTGCTTTTAGTTTTTCGTTTGTTTTGCAATCTTTTTTTAATTTGGGTAATATACTCCATACACTAGCTGCATTTTTATATCCAGCAATTTTGGCTAATGTTTTTTTATCGATGTTAGGATTTTTGGCTAGTTCTTTTAATAGAGTTTCTTGTTTTTTTGATAGTAATGATTTTTCTTTTGGTTTTAGAAAGTCTGGATATAATTCTAACACTTTTTCTTTTGCTTTTTTATTTTGTGTGCATTTGTTTTTTAAGTCTTCAATTGCAGAATAGAGACCGCTAGTGTTTTTATATCCTAAAGTTTCAGCAAGTTCTTTTTTAGATATGTTAGGATTCTTGGCTAGAACTTGTAATAGATTCTCTTGCTTTTCTGTTAGTAATGATTTTTCCTTTGGTTTTAGAAAGTCTGGATATAATTCTAACACTTTTTCTTTTACTTTTTCGCTTTGTTCACACGCTTTTTTTAAATGTTCTAATGCAGAATAGAGACCTTTAATATTGGTATATCCTAAAATTTTAGCGAGCTCTTTTTTAGATATGTTAGGATTCTTGGCTAGTTCTTTTAATAGAGTTTCTTGCTTTTCTGTTAGTAATGTTTTTTCTTTTTTTTCTTTCTTTTTCTTTTCTACTTTTGGTTTTGGTGTTAAAAAATCCGGATATAGTTTTAATATTTTTTCTTTTAGTTCCTCATTTGTTTTACATTTATTTTTTAAGCTAGCTAACATAGTCCATATACTATTAGTATTTTTATATCCTAAAATTTTAGCTAGTTCTTTTTTAGGTATGTTAGGATTTTTAGCTAATTCTTTTAATAGAGTCTCTTGTTTTTCTGTTAGTAATGGTTTCTCGTGAGATGTTTTTTGCGGATGCTTTCTTTTTCTTTCTTTTTCTGGAATCGTTTTTTCTTGTTTTTCAGTTTTTCTTGGTTCTTCTGGTAGTGTTTGTTTTGCTTCTGATATTTTTGATTCTTCTGTTTTATCTTTTTCTTTTGTCTGTAATTTTATTCCAAAGTTTTTAGCTTTTATTTGTAGCATTTTTTCGGAGTTTGGATATTTTTTTAATACTAGTTGTAGTGCAGTTTCTTCTTTTAATGATTTGAAAACTTCTTTTAATTCTTTTTCTATTTCTTCCTCTTTTTTACCTTCTTTTAATGCAATTTCATGGATATCTAGGCATATGTCATCTACTTCTCCTATGTAATATCCCAAGTATCGTAGACTGTCTTCAGATGTTTTTACTGATTGTTTAAAAAATCTTTTTCTTTCTTTGATTTGTTCTTTATAGTTTGGAAATAGGGTTAATAATTCTTTCCTAGTTTTTGCTGTGCCATTTTCTAATTTAAAAATTGCTTGGTATAGAGTACCAGAATTTATTTGTAATCTTTTTCTTATTTCTTCTTCTGTTAGGAATTGTTCTTCTTTTTTTGATAAATATAAATTTATGATTTTTTGTTCTTCTACAGAAATAATTTGAGAAGGGGTAAAATATTTTTTTTCGATTTCTTTTTTTAATTTAATTTTTACATATCGTAAAAATGGGAATAGTGTTGTTGGTGTATAACTATCAATAGCACTCTTTATTACTGATAATAGTAATTTTTCTTTTTCTTCTTCAGAGATTAATAATATATCTAATTCTTTTTGTAATTGTTCTTCTATTTTCTTTTGTTCCTCTTTATTCTCTTTTAATTTCTCTACATATTCATAATTGTTATTCATAGGGAACTCCTTTTAGTAAAATAATTTCTTTTTTTTATTATATCTTAATTTTGTCATTTTTCTTTCTTTTTTTCTAATTTTTGGGAAGTTTTTTTTATTTTATGCTATAATATTTTTAGTGGTGATGCTATGAAAACAAATATTAGGGGAGTTTCCGTTAATTATACGCAATATGGTGAGGGTAAAAAGGATATTTTGTTGTTACATGGATGGGGTCAAAATATTGAAATGATGAAATTTATTGGTGATGCTTTTTCAGATCGATTTCGGGTTACAATTTTGGATTTTCCAGGATTTGGAGAGAGTGAGGAGCCACCGGTTCCTTGGAAAATTCAAGATTATTCCTTATTGATTGAAGAACTTGTGAAAAAGCTTCATATTAAGAAACCAATTATTATGGGACATTCTTTTGGTGGAAGAGTTGCTATTCATTATTCTTCTCATCATCCTATTGAGAAGTTGATTCTTTTTGGTAGTCCTTGTGTTAGATTACAGAAAAAATTGCCTTTATCTACTAGGATATTAAAAAAATTAAAAACTCTCCCTGGTATGGATCAGATTGGTGAAAAGATGAAAAAGTATATTGGTTCGCGTGACTATAAAGCAGCAAGCCCAATTATGAGACAAACTTTGGTATATGTTGTTAACGAAGATTTATCAGAATATGCAAAGCAGATAGAGGAACCTACACTTTTGATTTGGGGAGATCATGATGATGAAGCACCATTAGAAGAAGCGAAAATATTAGAAAATTTAATGTATGATGCGGCTTTAATTGTTTTACCTGGAACCCATTATGCTTATATTGAAAATTTGTCACAAGTAGTAGCCATTTTGAATAATTTTATTTAGGAGGAAGTTTATGATAGCAGTTTATATTTTTGTATTATTATGTATGTTTGTATGTTTGATTTTTAAATCAAAAAGATTTCTTCATATGTTACAACAAAATTTATATAATGAAAACAATCGATATTTAAAGTGGGTGTTTCGCAATAGCAAACTGTTTTTAGATTTAGACTTAATTATTATATTAGGTACTTTAGTTGGGATATTTGTTCTTTATGATTTAGAGAAGTTTTCTATAGTTTTGATGGTTATACTTGGCATTTTGTTTCTTGCTCTTGCTTATTTATGGCGTAATAGATTGGCGCATGATCAAAATAAAAAACCACTTGTTATTACTAAGAGAGTGAGACGTCTAATTGTAACAACATCAATTTTATATTTAATACCTGTTGTATTCTTACTTATTAAAAGTGATGATTTACAATTTGCTTGGATTATGATTACTTTACTTTCTGTTGCGATTTTCTTGAATCCATTTATTGTATTTTTAGCTAATATTATTAATTTCCCTGTTGAAAGAGGTGTTTATCACTATTATAAACATCAGGCTCAGTCAAAGCTTAAGAGTATGCCAAATTTAAAAATTATTGGTATTACTGGTAGTTATGGTAAAACAAGTAGTAAAAATATTTTAAGTGATATTTTAAATATTAAATATAATGCACTACCTACACCAAGAAATTTAAATACTTATAATGGTTTAATTATGACTGTTAATAATAATTTAACTAAATTTAATGATATTTTCATTGCTGAGATGGGTGCTTATGTAAAAGGAGAGATTAAAGGTCTTTGTAAATTAGTAAAGCCTCAATATGGTATTTTAACAAGACTTGGAACTGCTCATTTGGAGTCTTTTGGAAGTGAACAAAATATTATTGATGGTAAATTTGAACTTATTGAATCTTTACCTAGTGATGGATTTGCAGTACTTAATGGTGATGATCCAAAACAAGTTAATTACAAGTTAAAAAATAAAGTAAAAGTTATTTGGATTGGTATTGATAATCCTGATGTTGATGTTAGAGCAACTAATATTAAATGTTCTAGTAAAGGAACTGAATTTGATGTT
>CALVYF010000024.1 GCA_944372055.1 uncultured Bacilli bacterium
ACTTTAGATACTAAAGGAATATTAAGATTAATTGAATCTGTTCCTAGTCCTAAAGCTGAACCTTTTAAACTTTGGCTTGCTAATTTAGGTAGTGAAAGAATAGATGAGGTATTTGATCCTGAAATTGCTATTAACAGGGCAGTAGATTATTATAGAAAACGAGGATATAGTGATAAATGGATAAAAGACAGACTAGATGGAATTGTTGATAGAAAAAGGTTAACTGATGTTTGGAAAGATGGCGGTATCACTAAAAATTATGAATATGGGATACTAACAAATGAAATTTATCAAGAATGGTCTGGAATGAAAGCAAGTGAATATAAAGCATTTAAAGGACTTCGTAAAGAATCTTTAAGAGATAATATGTCTGATATAGAAGTTCTTTTAACAGATTTAGGAGAAACAGCAACAAGAGAACTTGCTAAAAAACATAAACCTTATGGTTTAGAACAAAATAAAAAAATAGCAAGAATGGGTGGTAATACTGCAAAAGTTGCTAGAGACGATCTTGAAAGAAAACTAGGAGAATCAGCAATAACAAAAAATAATAACTTAAACTATAAATATATTGAATCGCAAGATAAAATAGAAAATAAATAAATTTAATAATAATAATAATATATAAGATACTATAAAAATTTAAAACTTTTGTGTGTTATAGTGGTTACTCCAGCATTGAATAAAAGTTTTAAATTCCAAAGTGATTGGCCTTATAGCAATTCTCAAATATATTTATTAGAATCTCTTGTTCAAGATATTAAAGATGATGATGATAGGATATTTAAAGAAACTAAGGATGGATATAGTTTTATGACAGCAGTAAATTATCCTAATAATCGTAATTTAGTAAAGCAAAAAATTAATCTTTCTAAAAAATTAAAGTTAAAAAAAGTGCAAGTATATAATAGTGATTCAGTTATTTGTATGACTATGGAATATAAGAAAATAGATTATTCTCCTACTTTTAAGAAAAATTATTTTTCTTTAAATACGGTTATGAAAACTTATTCTGTAGAAGATACTGTAGAACAGACTGGAGTATTAGAAGAAAGTATTTACCCATTGATGATTCCTAGTGGTACTAGACTTACTAATGAAGAAAAAATAGATAAGGGTAATGGTGAAAGAATTATTATGACATTTGATGGGGAAAAGCCGTTTTTGTTGGTAGAAGAAACTGCTAATATAGAAAATGAATTTACTGTTGTTCCAACCTATGGAGAGCCATATCAGTTAATGGATACATTAGGTGTTATGACTAATAATTCTTTGAATTGGACAACTAATGGTATTGAATATTATTTAGTTAGTGATGTT
Organism: uncultured Bacilli bacterium; assembly: GCA_944372055.1. Taxonomy (GTDB): domain Bacteria; phylum Bacillota_I; class Bacilli_A; order RF39; family UBA660; genus Faecimonas. Next base: position 1,321 of record CALVYF010000024.1, read on the forward strand.
TTAAATCAGGAAGAATTAGTAGAGGTAGCTCAATCTATTGGAGTAGTTCAGACTATGAAATAAGAGCTTTACCTCTTTTTTTTCTTGTGTTATAATTTTCTTGGGTGGTTAATATGGCAAATAGGCAATATAGAAGAAAAAAACATCAAGCAGTGGATTCTATGCCATCTTCTTTTTCGCTAGAAGTTGGTAAAGTTGTTAAGTTATTTATTGTTATCATTTTAGTGTTTGTTGTTTTTTATTTTCTTACTGTATATATTCTTGAAAAAGGAGATAGCTCTTCTGCTATCGTTGATACTACACCTGCGGAAGCGGATATTCAGTATCAAGAAATTCTTGCTGGAAATAGCTTTTCTATGAGAGATAATCATTATTATGTTCTTTACTATGATATGTCTTCTGATGATCTTAAATCTACTTATACTAATATTGTTAGTACGTATGAAGACAAAGATAATCATTATGCTATTTATACTGCAGATATGAGTAGTGTGTTTAATAAGCAGTATGTGTCAGGAACTGCAAATAGTGATGTTCAAGATGTTGATTACTTAAGAGTAGCAGGACCTACTTTGATAGAGTTTGAAAATGGTAGAGTTGTTGATTATATCGAAGGTGAGGATGCTATTACTCAGGAGTTGTCATAAGAGGAATTCTCCTCTTATTTTTTTTGGCATTTTGTGATATTATTATCATAGAGTTTATCGAGGTGATGTTTATGTCTAGAAACAGAAAATTTCCTTTCATTAAACCTAATTTTAAGAAGGTTCCTCAGGTGGAAGAGGATGAACTTGTTGAAGATGATATTAGGGAAATTGTTGTTGAACATAAAAGTGGTTTTAATACAATAGAAGTATTGATTATTATCATTATTTCCATTGCGTTTGGTGTGGTTGTTGGCTGTAGTGTTACTTTTTTTAGACAAGAATATCGTGGAGAGAAAGTTTCTTCTTCTTTGCAGGAGCTGATTGCTGTTTATAATAATATTTTAGAGGATTATTATAAAAATGTTGATGAAAGAGATTTGGTAGATGCTGCTGTTGAAGGCATGTTATCTTCTTTAGATGATCCATACTCTACATATATGGATGAAGAAAATGCTGCTACTTTTAATGAAACTGTAGATGGGAGTTACATTGGTATTGGAATTACTATTGCAATGAATGCTGATAAAAAATTTTATGTTGTTAGCGTTGTGGATAATTCACCTGCTGAAAAAGCTAATATTCAAGTAGGAGATTATTTATTAAAAATAGGTGATCAATTATTAGAAGGGTTGAATTTGAGTGATGTTACTTCTATTATTAAAAAAGATGAAAAAACTACTTTAGAATTGACATTAGAGCGTGATGGAAAAGAAGTTGTTAAAGAAGTTAAACCTGCAACAATTGATTTCATCTCTGTAACATCAGATGTTTATGCTTTAAACAATGGAAATGCTGGCTACATTTCTATTGATACGTTTGCTGCTAATACGTTTCAGCAGTTTAAGACAGAATTAAAAAAACTAGAAAAGAAAAATATTAATTCTTTAATTATAGATGTTCGTTCAAATCCTGGAGGACATTTAAGTCAAACAAAGAATATTTTAGAATTATTTATGAAAAAAAATACTATTTTATATCAGGTACAGTTTAAAGATGATATTAATAAAATAAAAGATAATACTAAAAAGAGTAGGTCTTATCCAGTAGTCATTTTGATTAACTCCTCTAGTGCTTCTGCTGCCGAAATCTTAGCGGCCTCTTTTAGAGACAGTTATTCTGATGCTACACTGATAGGGGAAACTACTTACGGAAAAGGGACTGTTCAAACTGCATATACGTTATCTGATGGGACTAGTGTTAAATACACTACTGAGAAATGGTTAACACCAAAGGGTAAATGGATTGATGGCAAAGGAGTTACGCCTAATCGTGTTGTTCAGCTTACTGAGGAATATTTAATTAATCCTATACCAGAAAATGATTTACAGTTACAAACCGCTTTAGATTTTTTAGAAAAAGAAAGAAATACTAGTGATCACTAGTATTTTTTATATTATATTACTATTAATTATTAATTGTTTGTTTTCTTTTTCAGGACTGCATGTTGTTAGTATTAATTGTTTTAACTTTGTTTTATTTACGTGGATATAGCCATTTTTTCGTTCTTCCCAAATATTGTTTATTTGATAATGATATATTTGATTCTTATATTTTAATTCTATTATATCGCCAACTTCTAGTTTATTTAAGTCTTTAAAAAAAGCTATGCTACCACTTCCTGAGTGGGCTGCTAAAAAGACAATACTATTTTTTTCTGTTGGCATTATTGAATCTTTTAGGATAGTTACGTTTTCTTCTATATTATTATGTACACTTTCTTTTTTTAATAATGGTTGAAATAAATTAATCTTGTCAATTTTTAAATATCCAATCTGGTCATTTTCTACTATGTATGTTGGTTTTTTCGATGTTATTGTATCTTCTTTGTTTATTATTATGTTTTTAGTATATATTTCATGACATATGATGCAATATATAGTTAATATTGTTCCTAAACAAATTAACTTTTTTATCATAAAGTGAATAGTCTTATTATTAAGATAATGAGATAAGCAAAAAAGTTTGTTTTTGTGTTAGGAACTTTAATTTTATAATCAACTAGATTAAATATTTCATCTTTTGTATCGGTTATTGTTATTTCTATATCTTTTACTTTATGATATCCATTTGTTGTATTTTCTTGTACAATTTTATAATTTCCATACGGCAGAATAATTTCTGCTTTTCCATTTTTATCTGTTGTTATGGTTGCAACTTTTTCATTTTCATTGTTATAGATAGCAAAAGTGATGTTGGCTTCTGGAATTTTATTATTCTCCCCATAAGTCTTGTAAATGATAATTTTCTTTTTTATAATTTCGTTTTCTAATGTTATGTAAATTTTTGGATTTTTATCTGTGATCTCAAGTTTATATTTCTTCGTATCGAGGTGGTAGCCTTCTCCGGGATGTTTTTCTTGTAAATAATAAATTCCAAAAGGAACATTTTCTAGTTTTCCAATACTATTTTCATTAATAGTTATGGTTGCAATTTCTGTATTGTTTTTGTCTAATAGACTGTATACTGTTCCAATTAATGATCCTTCACCATTAGGTGATGTTGACTGATTATCTTTATCTATTTTAGTAATTTCTATTTTTGTTTTTATAACGTTTACTTTTAAACTTTCTTTTTTATCTTTTAAATCTCCTGTTTGCATAAGAGCTTGACTGTTTTTTGATTGATAAAATACTAATGGTTTGTTGTGTGCTTTTTCCTCTTTTATTAAATCAATTGTGTATTCTCCTTCTATTAAATTATCAGAAACTAGTTTATTTCCTTGGATTACAAAGTTAGGATTATTACTTTTATAGTTTGATAAAACTTGATTAGAATCTTCTATAGACAGTTTTTCTCCTTCGATTAGTGTATATGTTTTATTATTTAATGAAGTTTCCTTTTTGTAATTTGTGATTAAAGTATTTATTTCGTTTATTTCTTGATTATATGGTTCTATTTTTGGACCGTTTAGACCATCAGTAAAATAGAAATTTCCACTTGGATCTGCAGCTTGCCATATCATTAGTTGAGTGATGGCATACCATTTGCTATCTGTATGGTTTTTATACCCATATCCAAAATAAGCAATTAGTGAGATTTGCTCTTTTTGGGTTTCTGTTAAATTACTTGGGGTAATCACTTCTTCGTAATTACTTCCGTCTTGGAAAAATACAAATGGATCTATACAATAAGCGAATCTATTTGTTCCACTTTGCCTAAAAAATCTGGCTTTTTGATAATATATTGTTGAAGAGTTAGCTTTTTGTTTGTTCATATAGATTCCATCTATATATTCTCCTTCATAAAAACTACTACTTGCATGAACATTTGTACTGCATATTAGAGACATTGTTACTACAATTAAGAAAATAATTATTTTTTTCATAAATTCCTCCTTTTCTTAGTGAATTCGATATTAGCAGATTTTATTTATTACTACAAATGATGAATTTTGATATTTTGTTTTGTTTGGTAAGTCAAAATCATAAATTATATTGTGAATTAATATTTTTGGTTTTATTTTTCTCTTTTATAAACAAATTTCATAATATTTTGAAATATGGTATAATCTAGATAGTGAGGTGATACTATGACTGATATTGAAATCGCTCGTAATGCTAATAAAAAAGATATTCATGAAGTGGCTTCTAGTTTGGGTTTATCCGAAAAAGATTATATTTTATACGGTAATGATAAGGCAAAGATCATAAGGAACTACTCAGCTCAGAAGGGAAAGTTAATTTTAGTTACCGCTATTAGTCCTACTCCTTATGGAGAAGGTAAGACTACTGTTAGTATAGGTTTAGCAGATGCTTTTCATCAGATGAAAAAAAATGTTGTTTTGGCATTAAGACAACCTTCTATGGGGCCGGTTTTCGGAATGAAGGGTGGTGCTGCTGGAGGGGGATATAGTCAAGTTATTCCTATGGAAGATATTAATTTGCATTTTACCGGGGACTTTCATGCTATTACAGCAGCAAATGATTTGTTGTGTGCTGCAATTGATAATCATATTTATCATGGTAATGAATTGGGAATTTCAAAGGTTACATTTAATCGTTGTTTAGATGTTAATGATAGAGCGTTACGTAATATACAACTGGACGGTCGAGAAGAAAAATTTAACATTACTGCGGCTAGCGAAATTATGGCTTTATTTTGTTTGGCTGATTCTTTGGATGATTTAAAAAAGATGTTGGGCAATATTGTTATTGGCTATACGAAGGATAATAGTCTTGTCTATGCTAGAGATTTACATATTGAAGGGGCTATGGTGACTCTTTTGAAAGATGCCTTTTACCCTAATTTAGTACAAACATTGGAAAATACACCAGCTATTATTCATGGAGGACCTTTTGCTAATATCGCTCATGGATGTAATAGCATCGTTGCTACTAAACTCGCACTTTCTTTAGGTGATTATGTTATTACAGAAGCTGGTTTTGGCTCTGATTTGGGAGCAGAGAAGTTTTTGAATATTAAATGTAGAAAGGCAAATATTTCTCCTGATGCAATTGTGTTAGTTGCTACTATTAAAGCATTAAAATATAATGCTGGTGTTTCAAAAGATAATATATTATCTAAAGATGCTATGGCTGTTCGCAATGGTCTTTGTAATTTAGAGGCTCATGTTAGAAATTTAGAGAAGTTTGGTATTCCTATTGTTGTATGTTTGAATGCTTATGATACAGATACTGAAGAAGAACAATCTGTTGTTTTGAATTGGTGCCGTGAAAATAATATTCCTGTTTCTATTAGTACAGCCTATCGTGATGGTGGAAAAGGTGCTATTGATTTGGCTAAGGTTGTTGAAGATTCCTTAATTAAAGAGAAAGATTTTCATTATTTATATGCGGATTCTGATAGTATTGAAGAAAAAATATTTAAGGTTGCTTCAGAGATTTATCATGCTAGTGCTGTTGAGTATAGTGAAAAGGCTATGGAGAAGATTCGTATGCTTGAAAAAAACAAGTTGTCTTATCTTCCGATTTGTGGAGCAAAAACACAGTATTCTTTATCAGATGATGCGAAAAAATTAGGTAATCCTAAAGATTATACGATTTTTGTTCGTGATATTGAGTTGTATCATGGTGCTGGTTTTATTACTGTTTTGTTTGGCAGCATTTTACGGATGCCTGGATTACCTAAAAATCCCAATTATGAAAAAATAGACTTTGTTAATGGTGAAATTGTAGGGTTAAGTTAAAATAAAAAAGAGCTATTATTTTAGCTCTTTTATTGTGTGTTTAATGTACAGGCTGGGGTTTTCGTTGCATCCCATGTTCCGCCTGCTTCTGTACAATCTTTTTCCGTTTCCGGGGTTTTGCTTTCGTCTGCCGGTTTGTTTGGCTCATAAATTGTAATTGTGCCAGTATATAGTCTACCATTATAAGTCACTGTATATTGATATGGACCTGGAGTAGCTGTGTTTACATTTGATAGATTTAACTTAATATTTTGTTTTACTTCTTCTGTAAGTGTTTCTGCAATGTAGTTTTGAATGTCTGTTGATAATGCAGATCCAACTTCTAAATTTAATGATTTTAATGTTAATATCATATCTGGAAGTGGTTTTTCTTTGATAGTAAAGCTACCATTAAAAGTTTTCTTTTTATATGTAATTGTATAAGTATAATTTCCAGCTTGATTTACATTTACCATAGAAGTATCTAGTTGTAATTCATTTATAATTTTTTCATCAATGTCATTAACATTCTCTAAATAATCTTTAATATTCATACTGATTGGTTGATTAATTTCTTGTTCCATTGATTTTAATCTAATTTCGTTGCTTTTCATATTAGCTACTCGTTTTTGAGTAACTTTTAATTCGTTTTTGGTTTTAGTTACTGGAGTATTCATGAGGCTCATAGATACACCACTGCCTATAAATACCAATCCCCATACAGCAGTAAAACCAGCAATTATATATTTTTGTTTTTTGGATAAGCTTTTCGACATATGATTATTACTCCTATCTTCTATTTCATTATAATATAAATTATTCTGATAAACAAGAAAAATTGTTGAAAATTGGGAATCAATATCATATAATTTAAGTAAGGTGGTGAGTTTTATGTCCATTTATTGGATTATATTATTTTTAGTACTTTTGCTTATTGAATTAGCAACGGTAAATTTAGTTTCTATTTGGTTTGCGATAGGATCTTTAGCTGCTTTTATTACTTCGTTTTTCACCGATTCTATTTTAATACAGCTTTTGATTTTTGTAGTAATTAGTGTTGTTTCTTTATTTATTACTTTGCCTATTGTTCGGAAGTTTAAGAGTAAAGAAAAAATTATTCCTACAAATTTGGATAGAGTTATTGGTAAAGAGGTGGATGTTGTTAAAGAGATTAAACCAAATCATTATGGTGAAGTAGAAGTTTTTGGTACTGTTTGGACTGCTACTAGTAAAGATACTTTTAAAGTTGGAGAAAAAGCTAAAGTGGTTAAGATGGATGGCGTAAAACTAATTGTCGAAAGAGAGGAGAATAAATAATGGATTTTGGAGTTTTATTATTAATTGTTTTAATTATTATTGTTTTAGTAGTTGTTGCAGGAGTTAAAATTGTTTCTCAATCTAAAGCATATGTTGTAGAACGCCTTGGTGCATATCATAGAACTATGGAAACAGGCTTACATTATGTAGTCCCTATTTTGGATAGAGTTGCATGTGTTGTTAGTTTGAAAGAAATGGTTAAAGACTTTGCTCCTCAGCCAGTGATTACCAAAGATAATGTTACTATGCAAATTGATACTGTTGTATATTATCAAATTACTGATCCTAAACTTTATACTTATGGTGTTGAGAATCCAATTAGTGCAATTGAAAATTTAACTGCAACAACACTTCGTAATATTATTGGTGATTTGGAACTTGATGAGACACTAACTAGCCGTGATGTTATCAATACTAAAATGCGTAGTATTTTGGATGAAGCAACTGATGCATGGGGAATTAAAGTACATCGTGTAGAGGTTAAAAATATTTTACCTCCTAGGGATATTCAGGAGGCTATGGAAAAGCAAATGCGTGCAGAACGTGAAAGACGAGAAGCTATTCTTAGAGCTGAAGGTGAGAAGAAGAGTCAAATTCTAATTGCTGAAGGAGAAAAAGAAAGTACAGTATTACGTGCTGAGGCCGCTAAGCAGGCTAAAATTAAAGCTGCTGAAGGTGAGGCCGAATCTATTGTTAAAATTCAAGAAGCTACTGCTGAAGGATTACGTTTAATCAAGGATGTTGGTATGGATGAAGCTGTTCTTAAACTTAAGAGTTATGAGGCTATGGTAGATGTTGCTAATGGACAGGCTACTAAGATTATCGTTCCTAGTGAGCTTCAGAATTTAGCAACGTTAGGTACTACTCTTAGTGAAATGATGGATAAACCTGTTCCAACAAAGCCAAGACCAATGCCTAAACCTCCAGTTGCTGAGCCAAAAGTTGATGCTCCTGCTGAGAAAATATAAAAAGGATTAAATAATTAATCCTTTTTTTGTGCGTTCTTTCCTTGATACGAATCTCTTTTTACCATTTCTTTATCTATATCATTTAATACACAGAACTTTTTTATTAGCCAATCTGGTTCTACTAGGTCATCTAGTTTTGGATCTCCTGTAATTCTATGAATCACAATTTCTGGTCTTAATAATTCTAGTTGATCTATTACGATATCTATATATTCTTCTTTATTTAAAACTTTGAAATGTTCTTTTTGATATAGTCTTTCTAAAGGTGTATCTTTTAAAATACTTAACATATGAATCTTTATTCCTTGGATATCTAAATTATTTAAATATTTTACTGTATTTAGCATATCTTCTTTTGTTTCAAAGGGAAGGCCATTGATAATGTGAACTACTACGTCAATGTTTCTTGCTCTTAACTTTTTAACCATATTTTCAAAGCATTCTAGTGTATGACAGCGGTTAATTAATTTTCCAGTTTTTTCGTTTGTTGTTTGCAATCCTAATTCTATGGTTAAATATGTTCTGGTGTTTAATTCTTCTAAATAGTCTAGGCATTCTTCAGATATTGCATCTGGTCTAGTTGCGATATTTAATCCTATTACGTTATCAAATGATAATACTGTTTCATATAATTTTTTTAATGTTTTTATGTCTGCATAAGTGTTTGTCCTTGCTTGAAAATAACCAATATATTTAGCATTCGGCCATTTTTTTAACATCATTTTTTTTACGGTGTTGAATTGTTCTTTTAAAGACTCCTCTTTATTACCAGCAAATTCTCCACTTCCTGTTTTAGAACAATAGATGCAACCACCATATCCTACAGTTCCGTCAATATTAGGACAAGTAAAGCCAGCATTTAAGCTGACTTTAAATACTTTAGAGTGAAACTTTTGTTTATAATAATAATCTAGGGTATGATATCTTTTATTTGTATTAGAATATTTAAATGGATTCATGTTACACCTCACATATTGTATATAAATATAGGGCTTTTAAAAATAACCAAGGATTCATTAGTACTTTCTTTTTTATTCCTTTTTTATTTTCTTTAATGTCTATCATCATTTTTTCTAGTTGTTTTTTTTCTTTTGTTTGTTCTGCTTTTAGTTTTTTCTTAAGTAATTTATTAAAATTTTTTTCTGAATAGATGATAGTTTCATCTAAATGTAAGTCTGTTGCTACACTTTCCATGATTTTTAAACTGATTTTATCAATTACACTTTCAAGTGGAATATTTGATAATTTTAATAGTTTTAGAAAATCTTTTTTTATTTTTTCGCTATTTAGGATATTTATTAATAGATATTCATAAGTTTCAAAATGTTTTTTATAATTCTTTTTTAATGTTCCTTTTTTGAAGGTATAAGTTTTTCCTTCTAGCTTTCCATATTTTTTTAGAGTATCATTATAGCCTAATTTTATATTTTTTTTAGCGCCTTCACCATGAAAATTTAAAAAGTTTGTTAATTTGTTGTTAGGTTTAATTTTTATTGTTGGCAGCTTTTTCTTTGGAGTTTTATTAAAACCTGGTGCTGATAAGTCTACGGCGATAATTTCATCTGCGCCCATTTCTATTGCTAAATTGATAGGAAGATTGTCGAAAAAACCACCATCAATAAATTTTTCTCCTTCAATATCTTTTTGTTTAAATGCTGGATAGCAAGAAGCAGAAGCCATTAGATAATCGGCAAATAGATTTTTTGGAATTTCTTTCTTTGTTATTTCTATTGGCTTTTTATTAGTTAAATTATAAGTAACTAGACCAAAATTGATTTTAGACTTCATTACTTTTTTATAATTAATTTGTTTTTTTATTAATTTTTCAATTTCTTTTACGTCCATTCCACCATTTTTTAAGAATTCTTTCCCATACATTTTCATAATTTCTAAGTCATTCTTTTTATTGGCAGCTTGTTCTCCGAATAATAATTCAAGATTTACAGTGTTCCATAATTTTAGAGCTTTAAAATAACTTTTTTGAGTTATTAAAGCACCGTTTAGAGCTCCGATGGATGTTCCTGTCACAATATCAAATTTTATATGTAATTTTCTTAGTGCTTTCCACACTCCGATTTCATAGGATCCTTTGGATCCTCCCCCTGATAATACTAATGCACGCATATTATATTTCTCCCTTTTTCTGTGATTTATTATAGCATAATTTGATTGATATTTCAATTTCTATGGTATACTTGTTATAGTAGGTGATAACGTGAAGAAAAAGTTTAAATTAAAAAAATCTGTTGTGAAAAAGTTAAAAATAGTTGGAGTTGTTTTTGGCATTGTATTGGCAATTTTTCTTTTTTATCGTTCACAGATTAATTCATTAAAAGAACTTGGATATAGTGAAGAGGCTAGTAGAAGTATTTTATTTCAATTAAAAAAAGAATATGTTTTGTCTGTTGGAGAAAATAAAACTTTGAATGCTGCTTTTGAAAGTAGTGATTATGAAGAAAAATATCTGGATCAGTATTCTAAAATTGATTATCAAAATCAAAAACATTTAATTAAAAATATTAACACCTTGATAGAAAAAGGATATAGTAATGACAATATTTCTATGATTTTAGCTCATGGTAGCGATAGTGATGTTACAGAGTTTGCTAAAAGAGATAAGATTAATTATTTGGAAGAGTTTTTTAGTCTTCCTTATGCTAAATTAAAAAATTATGATCGTTATGTAGATTACTCTAATGAGACAGGTGAAGATGATGAAACTACTGTTTTAGCAGTTAATCTCGATATGGATAAAGAACATTATGAAGATCCTGTTATTATAAAAGAATTTAGCACTGATATGTTAGTTAATAAACATCGTTCGTTGGAGAAGGACTTTGAGCCTGATGATTTAGTATCTATCGATTTAGAATATGCAGCAGACGACACACAAGCAGGGAGTAGAATTGCAGTCAATGCTTTTATAAAAATGTATAAAGCTGCTAAAAAGGATGGATATGATTTGGTTATCAATTCTAGTTATCGTAGTTATGAGGAACAAGAAGATACTTGTGATACTTATCGACAGTTGTATGGGGAAAACTATGTTTTGAATTATGTGGCTATGCCTGGCTTTTCAGAACATCAAACTGGCTTATCTTTTGATATTGGAAGTAGAAATTCTAATGTTTTTGCTGAGTCAGAGGAATATGAATGGATTCAGGAGAATGCTCATAAATATGGATTTATTCAACGTTTTCCTTCTAAATATGAAGCAATTACTGGCTTTCGAGCAGAGCCATGGCATTATCGTTATGTAGGTCGAAAAATAGCAACTTATATTTATGAGCACGATATTTCTTTTGAAGAATATTATGTATTGTTTTTAGATTCTTAGGAGTAGCAGTTTTGCTATTTCTTCTTGGATTATTGTTTATTTTATGATATTATGTTACTAGAATAATAAGAAGGTGTTGGGTATGTATCCACTAGGTAGACAATTTGAAGTAGATTATACACGATCAAAAAGTGATGACAAAACCTTTGTTAAAGGGAGTAATTTTCGTATCACAGTTATTACTGAAAGAGTTGTACGCTTGGAATATTCTCCTAGCGGGTCTTTTGTTGATCGTCCTACACAATTCATTATGCGTAGAGATTTAGGATATCCAGAATATCAAGTTAAACAAGATACACAATTTGTTGAGATAATGACTAAGTATTTTCACTTGACTTATGTGAAAAGGCAACCGTTTGTTGGAACTAAAGTGGATCCAATGAAAAACTTGAAAATTACACTTTTAAGTCATGAAAGAGATCGTAATAAAGATTGGTATTATGGTCATGCAGAAGCAAGAAATATGAATGGTAATTTTATTAGTGTTGATGTTGATGTTAATAAAGTATTACAACGTGGCCTTTATTCTTTGGATGGTTTTGCTTCTTTTGATGATAGTCATAGTAAGGTTATTATGGAAGATGGAACGCTAGCTAATCCCCCAGAGGACCATATTGATGTTTACGTTTTTATGTATGATAGAGATTTTAAACAAGCCTTATTTGATTATTTTAAGATGACGGGGTCTCCTGCGATGATTCCAAGATATGCTCTTGGTAATTGGTGGAGTAGAAATATTACTTATGATGATCATTCAACGACTGAATTACTTAAGAAGTTTGAAAAGAAAAAGATACCTTTTGCTGTTATGTTATTTGATCATGATTGGCATTATAGAAATGTTGGAGATTATACTGCCTTAAAAACTGGTTATACTTTTAATTCTAATCTTTTTAGGAATCCCAAAGCTATGATTGATAAGTTCCATCAGCGTGGTATTCACGTGGGACTTTGTATTGATCCTACAGAGGGCTTTTATCCACATGAACAATATTATAAACAAGCTAGTGAGTTTTTAGGAGTCAGCGATAATAAAATTATTTTGTTTGATCCATTAAATCCTAAAATTTTAGATGTTTGGTTTAAAGCTTTTTTACATCCGCTAGAAAATTATGGTATTGATTTCTTTTGGAATGATTATAGAGGAACTAGTGATCCTACAAATTTATGGGCTATTAATCATTATTTATATTTAGATTCAGGAAGAAATTCTGCTAAAAGAAGTATGATTTTAGCAAGAAATGGAATTTATGCTCCGCATCTTTATCCTGTTTTATATGGAGGAAGTAGTGAGGTTAGTTGGGAAGCTCTTAAGAAGTTGCCATTTCAATATTTGAATGCGGCTAATATTGGAGTTAGTTGGTGGAGCCATGACGTTGGTGGTAACCATGGCGGTATTGAAGAGAGTGAACTTTATATTCGTTATTTAGAGCTTAGTGTTTTTTCTCCGATATTGCGTTTTCATGGGGCTCGTGGGCCTTATTATAAACGTGAACCTTGGTTATGGGATGTTAAAACAGAAAACATTGCTGCTGATTATTTAAGACTTCGTCATCGCCTAATTCCATATTTATATACAGAAGCTTATAATTATACAAAGTCTGGTACGCCATTAATTCAGCCATTTTATTATAATTATTTATGGGTTTATGATGATGAACATTATAAAAATCAATATTATTTTGGTTCACAGTTACTTGTTTGTCCAATTCTTGATAAGAAAGATTCTACTATGAATCGTACTGTACATCGTTTCTTTATTCCTGATGGTATTTGGTATGATTTTAGAACAGGTAAGAAATTCCCTGGTAATAAGAAATATGTTTCTTTCTTTAAAGAAGAAGATTATCCGGTATTTGCCCATGCTGGTAGTATTATTCCACTTTCTAATCGAAGTGATTATAATAATGTTGGACTTCCTACCGATATGGAAATTCAAATTTTTCCAGGTGTATCTAATACTTATACACTTTATGAAGATGATGGTATTACCTCTTTATATAAAGATGGATATTACTTAAAAACTTCTATTGATTATAATTATTTACGTAATAATTATACTGTTATTATTCGTTCTATCGATGGAAAGAGTGGTATTGTACCAGAGAAAAGAAATTATAAATTAGTATTTAGAAATACAAAGCAGGCTCAAGATGTTACAGCGTATTTTAATTCTCAAAAATTATCTGTTGTTTCTTCTGTTGATGGAAATGACTTTGTTGTGGAAGTTCATGATTGTCCTACAGTTGGACAGCTTACTATTAATTGTAAGGGTAGAGATATTGAAATTGATGCTGTTCGTTTGATTAATGACGATGTTGATAGTATCTTAGTAGACTTACAAATTAATACCTATTTAAAAGAAGATATTGCGAAAATTATGTTTGGAAAAGATACAATTAGTCATAAGCGTATTGCTATACGAAAGCTGAAGAAAAAAGGGCTTTCTAAGGAATATGTTCAGTTGTTTTTGAGATTGCTTGAATATATTAGTGAATTTTAGGAGGTAAGGTTATGAAAGATGGAAAAGATTTTCAATTGTTAAAGGATTATGTTATACGAAATTTCGGATATGATGGTAATATTTCACGCTCTTTTGCTATTTGTGATTCTATGATTTCTCATTTAGTAGAAGGAGAGCTGGATGGAGTATTGCCCTCTTTTTCTTTATTTTCTGTATCAGAGGATGAGAGAAAGCGAGTTTTAGGACTTGCTCATCAGTACCAAGAATTATGTTTTTATGATGGTGATGCGTCTAATTGGGAAGATTCTGTTGAAGATATTTCTAAAATTAGTGAGGATGTAAGTGTTTTTCGTATTTTTCAAAATTTTGAATTTTTAATTCAATTAGCTAAAGAAGGAGGAGAGCCTCTTTTAGAACAACTTTCTAAATTTCAAGAATGTGAAGGCTTTTCTGATAGCTCTGTTGTTGAGTACTTGAGAAGAACCTTTGGTAATGATTCCTTATTGAAGGGAATTTTACTTTCTATGACGGCTAAAGATTCTATGTATTCTATTTTTACGGATCAACAAAAAGCAGATTTACTTACTTATCCTGAAGGTACAGTTTATTTTTATGGGGAAGGTGGTCCTAGATTAACACATCCCTTACTTTTATCATTAGAAATATATAGTCGTATGAATGGTAAATCTTCAGCAGATATTCCACGAAATCATATCGATAAAATGGCTTTAGAGTTGCAAGAGTTTTTTCAAAAAGATGTTGATTTTTCTGAAGTGGTACGCGATATGTCTGATGATTACCATGAGATAGTACGAAAAAATTCTAATCGTCCAGCTGGTAATGTTGTTGAGTTGTATCATGATATGAAAGGAGATATTCCTCACGTTGGTTGGACTATCGATGATAATCCATTAGTTCAGATGTTAGAAACACCTTATCATCCTGTTTCTAATTCTGAGGAAAAAAGTCGAAATCGATAGGAAAAAGGCTGTCAATAATTTAGGAAAATGTCTCAAAAATTTTTAAACATTAACGGGAAAATCTTCTCGTTTTTGTTTGTAATTA
>CALVYF010000025.1 GCA_944372055.1 uncultured Bacilli bacterium
TCTCCTTAATTTAATTTTAGCAAAATAAAAAAGTAAACACATCTTTTTTTGTGTCTACTTTTATCTTACAACTCCAGCATTTCTTTCTTTTTCTTTTGACAAACACTATAATATTGCTTATTATATATATGAAAGGTGGCAGAATATGTTAGTAAATTTTAATAAGATGTTAATGAATGCAAAACGAGGAAAATACGCAGTTCCTCATCTTAATATAAATAATTTAGAATGGACAAAATATATTTTAGAAAAATGTAATGAATTAGAAGTGCCTGTAATCTTAGGGGTAAGTGAAGGTGCTGCTAAATACATGGGAGGATTTAATGCAATCACTGGTATGGTAAAAGGATTAATGCAAGATTTAAATATAACTATCCCAGTTTGCCTACACGTAGACCATGGTAGTAGTAAAGAAACATGTATAAAAGCAATAGATGCAGGGTTTACTTCAGTAATGATTGACGCTTCTCGTCACGAATTAGAAGAAAATATTAAAATAACAAAAGAAGTAGTAGAATATGCCCACGAAAGAGGAGTAAGTGTAGAAGCAGAAGTAGGTCATATAGGTGGAACGGAAGATAATATTACTTCAAGTGCCACAAATGCAACTTTAGAAGATTGTCTAACTTTATATGAAAATACAGGAATAGATTCTCTAGCTCCCGCTTTAGGAAGTGTTCATGGATTTTATAAAGGAGAACCAAATCTAGATTTTGAAACTATGAAAACTATCAATGAAAACTTACCAATTCCACTAGTATTACATGGTGGAACAGGTATTCCTGATGATAAAATCAAAAAGGCTATTTCCTGTGGAATTTCAAAAATTAATATTAATACAGATTTACAATCAGTTTGGAGTAAAGCTGTGAGAAAATTCTTAGATGAAAATAAAGATGTATATGACCCAAGAAAGATTATTGGTAGTGGAGAACAAGCGATAAAAACACGAATTGAGGAAATTGTCACTCTATTTGGCACGAAGCGATAAAATATAGTAAAGCCACGAGGAGGTATAAAATGAAAATAATGGAGATAGAAGGCAACCGAGAGCTAAGTGGAACAATACGAATAAGTGGTGCAAAAAATGCTACAGTCGCATTAATACCTGCAGCCATCTTAACAGATGAAGAAGCTACTATCTGTAATGTACCAGAGATTACAGATACAGATGCACTATGCGCCATATTAAATGAATTAAATGTTGATGTTAAAAGAGCAAGTGAAAGTATAATAATTAATCCTAAAAGCATGAAAAATATTGAAATTGCAGAGAAATTTTCTAAAAAACTACGTGCATCTTACTATTTTATGGGAGCATTGTTAGGAAAATATAAGAAAGCAGTAATGTACTTTCCAGGAGGATGTTCTATAGGGGCAAGACCCATCGATTTACACTTAAAAGGTTTTGAGGCACTAGGAGCAACAGTAAAAAATGAAAAAAATAAATATATTGTAGAAGCAAAAGAACTTCATGGAGCCAATATTTATTTAGATATTGCATCTGTTGGAGCAACAATAAACATTATGTTAGCAGCTGTAAAAGCAAAAGGTACAACAGTAATTGATAATGCTGCTAAAGAGCCTGAAATTGTTAATGTTGCGACTTTCTTAAATAACATGGGAGCACGTATCAGTGGTGCTGGAACATCTACAATTAAAATTGAAGGTGTGGAAACTCTACATAAATGTTTTCATGAAGTAATACCTGATAGAATAGAAGCAGGAACTTATATTATAATTGGTGCTTTATGTGGTAAAAATCTAAAGGTAGATAACATTATCCCAGAACACGTGGATTCCTTACTATCTAAGTTAGAAGAAATTGGTACAGAGTTAGAAGTAGGAACAGATTATGTAATAATTTCAAAATCAGATACATATAAATCAACAACAATTAAAACACTAGTTTATCCAGGATTCCCAACAGACCTACAACAACCATTTACAGTTCTACTAACACAATGTAATGGAAAGTCAAAGGTAACAGAAACTATCTGGGAAAATAGGTTTATGCATATTCCTTATCTAAATGACTTAGGAGCAGATATTACTGTAAAAAATCAAACTGCAACTATTATTGGACCAACAAAATTAACGGGAACATCGGTAGTGGCTACTGACCTAAGAGCAGGCGCAGCTATGGTTGCTGCAGGACTACTAGCAGAGGGAACTACTACTATAACTAATGTAGAACATATTTTAAGAGGATATGAACAAATCGTAGAAAAACTAACAAGTGTTGGTGCTAAAATAAAAATAAGAGAAATATAATGAAATAGTTATATTTCTTTTTTTATGGAGGCATTTATGATAAAAAAACATTATAAATTAATTATATTTTTACTAATTATATTTGTCATTTTCTTAATATATAAAGCCAACCACCATAATTATTTTAACTATACATCATTAGGAGATGGATATGCCTTAGGAGTAAACTCTTATGGAGAAATAGATTATGGGTATAGTGATTATATAAAAGATGAACTACTAACAGATAAAAGGCTAAAACTATATACAAAAGACTTTTCAAAAAAAGACCAATCGATAGAACATCTATATGAATCAATTATAACAAATAAAAAAATAACACTAGATAGTTTCGAAATAAATTTAAAACAAGCTTTAAGAGAATCAAATTTAATCACTATAACAATAGGATTAAATGATTTGATATACCATATTGCAATTACACCAGAAATGTCAGAATATCAATTAAATAAAATAATAGAAGAAATAGATAATAAACTCAATAAACTAATTAAAGAAATAAAAAAATATTATACAAAATCAATTTATATCATAGGATATCCTTATATACCAGTAGAAAATATATATATAAAAGAAGGAATCAATAAACTAAATAAACTTTATCAAAATATGAAGGGAACAATTTATATTTCAACAACGGATATCATTTTAGATGGTGATTTTTTAAATCCCAATAATATTTATCCTAGTAAAGAAGGATATAAAAAAATTGCAGATAAAGTACTGCAAAAATTAGATAAAAATTAAAAAATATTATTATTTTGTATTTTTTTCCTGAATTTGACTGCTGTTAGAACTAGTAAGAAAATTATCAATAGGCCTAATTCCACTTTCATCAAAAGAGAATACTTCATTACAAAACTGTATAGTATGATCTGTATAGAATAAAATATTTAATTCCATATGTGGTAATAAAATTGCTGTGCCAACAAAAATATCACTTTTTCCATTAATGTCGTTTGAAAAATTAATTAAATGATTAACATCTGGAACAGAAATGTTTAATCCTGTTTTTCGTAATAAAAAAGAAGAGTCATTTTTATCTTTAGCAAAGATTGCTTTTTGAACTTCGTTTTCTTGATAATCAACTTCGCCATTTTTAAGTACTTCATCGATATCAGGATGAGTATGTCCCATGAGCACAAGACGATTATGAACATCATCGGAATTTACATAATTATTTACTTGATTCAAAAATTCTTCCGTAAAATCAGTAGAACGAACGGTACTATTAGGATCATATCCTTTAAGACACTGGTTAATAAAAAAGATAGTTTCTCCATCACAAAGACCTATAAAACCAAATAATGCGAAAAGTTGCTCTTGATTAGTTTTATTTTGCAAAAGATTTAACTCTTTTAAATCTTTCATAACATCTTCTTCAATAATTACTTTTATTCCATAATCTTCAGTAATCTTATGAAACCCAAAACCAGCTTTACACAAATTTTCATCATTGATGGGAATACCACTTTCAGCAAAAGATTCCTTCATCGAAGCTAATACGCCTAGGTTATCTAATACACGTTTAACTTCATCAAAATTCGTTAAATTCTTCATATTTCCACCAAAAAAAATATACCATAAAGCCTTGCAAAAGTCAAAAAAAACTGGTATACTAATAACGCTATTGAATTACTATGACTTTTAAAGTCATGGCGGAAGGAGAGATAATATGAAAAAAGGAATTCATCCAGAAGTAAAAGATTGTACAGTAACTTGTGCATGTGGAGAAACATTTACTTGCAAATCAACAAAAGATAGTATTAGTGTTGAAGTATGTTCTAAATGTCATCCTTTTTATACAGGAAAACAAAGTAGAGCATCACGTGCTGGACGTGTTGATAAATTCAACAAGAAATATGGATTTGATAAACAAGAAACTGCTGAGTAATCGCAGTTTTTCTTTTGTTAAAATATACTATGATAAAAGAGATTAAAGGAAAAAAGTGATACTATGCCAAAACTGAAATTGTCAATCCAGAAGAATTAATAAAACAAAATTATCCACCAGAATTTGTGGAAAATTTAATTTACCAAGTGTTAATATTAAGTATGTAAATAAAAAAAGAATACCCAGAATATAAGAATTGTTTTTTACAACACAAGTACCAGGAATTTATGATGGGATAGAAATATTATAATATTGAATATAAACCATGAAATAATAGGATATATTTCACCAAAGAAAGAATCACAAAAAAGTAGAATATGCACATTTTATGTGGAAAAAGTTTCAGAAAAATAGAATAGGAACAGTTCTTGTGGAAAAATAGGAGAGAAAGCATAAATTCTAGTTCTATCAAAGAGCTTAAAGAAAATAGGGAGAATCTATAAAATACATAATCAACAGAAATTGTGGAAAAGCATTTTAAATAATCACATAAAAGAGATGAAAAAAAAATTTAATAAAGTGATATAATAAAAACGGGGAGAGTTGATTATGAAGGAATTTGAAGATATGACTCTAGATGAACTAAAAAAGTTAATGGTGCCAGAATATGTAGAGCAGTATTATACGATTATAAATCAACTAAAGGATAATAGAATTAGCAAAAGAGTTTTAGAAAAATTACAAGGAGAACCAATCGCTAAAATTTATGAAAAAATAATAAGAGAAGAAGAAAATATTAGGAGTCATTCTTTATTCCCCGGAGACCTAGTTTTAGTATATCCCAATATAAAAGAACAAAAAAGTAAAGATTTTAAAACATGTGATTTTTCGGGCGCTATAATTCATCCAGGAAGTCTATATATTAGTTATAGACCTCTGTTAGAGAATATAACTACAAATGAAAAGTTTGTTTTAGAAAGAACAATACATGTGGAAACAGGATATCTGTATAACTTACCTAGAAGGATAGATGAATTAGAAGCTTTGGAACAAGATATGATATTAGAAACACCAGGTCAAGAAATAGATTTTAATCATTTTAACAATCAAATGGGAGGCCGTCTGCCATTAAAAAAATTAAAAAAAGAAAGAAGGAAATTTTATGATAAAAATAGGAATAGCAAGCGACCATAGAGGTTATATATTAAAAGAGCAAATAATTGATAGATTAATGAATCAATATGATATTATAGATTGTGGAACAACATCAGAAGAATCTGTAGATTATCCAGATTATGCTTTTAAATTAGGAAACTTAGTTGCAGACAAAGACGTTGATTTTGGAATAGCAATCTGTGGAACGGGAATTGGAATTAGTATAGCTTGTAATAAAGTAAAGGGAGTTCGCTGTGCAAAAGTAGATACAAAAGAGGAAGCAATTGCAACAAGAGTAGATAATGATTCTAATATTATTGCTTTTGGTGAGAAAATGCCACTAGAAAAAGCAGTAGAACTAATAACAATATTCATAGAGACAAAAGCATCAGAAGAAGAAAAACATGTTCGTCGTAGACAAAAAATAAAAGAATACGAGGAAGAACAATGTTAGGGAAATTATTACTATATGCATTTGTAACTGTAGTTGTCATTTGGGCAATGGATGCTGTAAATATTAATCAAATATTTAAAAAAAATCACGTAATTCAAGCAAGAGTGTTTTACTTCTTGCTAGGACTTTCACTAATTTATTTAGTCACCAATTTTTTAATGGATTTATTTATTTCTTCAAAAATATTTTAAAAGAAGTATAAATCTTTTTTTTTGGTTAAAACTTATAATGAGGTGAAAAAAATGAAAAGAAGAAAATTAAAACCATATGTCTTACCAACTATAATGACTTTAGCAATTGTTAGTGTAATGTTTGGGACTGCTATATTAAGAAACAATCTACAAAAAGATACTCCAGAAGATGAGTTGACAAGTTATGTAACAAGTACAGTATTAGAAGAAGAACAGCCAGTAATAAAAGAAATCACAATGATGATTAATCCATATACAGATACAACTGTAAGTATAGGTAAAAATTATTATGACTATAAAGCAGATGCGGAAACACAAGAGAAATCAATTGTATATCATGACAACACATATATGCAAAACTCTGGTACAGATTTTGTGGGTGAAAAAGTTTTTGATGTGGTAGCAGTACTAGATGGAAGCATAACAGACGTTAAAGAAGATGAAACTTTAGGAAAAGTAGTAGAGATAAAGCACGAAAGTGGTTATGTCAGTATCTACCAAAGTCTATCAGAAGTAAGTGTAAAAAAGGGAGATGTGGTAACGCAAGGTCAAGTAATAGGAAAAAGTGGAACAAATGAATTAGACAAAGATATGGGAAACCATCTACACTTTGAATTATATGTAAACGGAACAATAGTAAATCCAACCCTTTACTTAAATAAAGAATTACAAACTTCTGAAAATAAAGAGCAATAGTCTCTTTTTTTCATAAATACAAAAAATATGAATATATTTTATTATAAAATTAAGATTTTATGATAAAATATTAATGACAGAAAAGGAAGTGACATATATGTGGGCAAAAGATATTGGAATAGATTTAGGAACAGCAAATGTTTTAATATATGTTAAAGGGCAAGGAATAGTGTTAAATGAACCTAGCATAGTTGCAATTGATACAGATACTAAAAGTGTAATTGCAGTTGGTACAGAAGCAAACGAGATGTTAGGAAGAACACCAGGAAAAGTAAAAGCTATAAAACCAATGAAAGATGGTGTAATTGCAGATTTTGAGATTACAGAAATTATGCTAAATTCATTTATAAAGAAGATTAAAGCAAAAAAGCTTTTCTCCAGGCCAAGAATTTTAATATGC
The DNA here is from genome assembly GCA_944372055.1 of uncultured Bacilli bacterium. GTDB lineage: Bacteria > Bacillota_I > Bacilli_A > RF39 > UBA660 > Faecimonas. The sequence continues at coordinate 7,005 of CALVYF010000025.1, forward strand.
TGCCCAACAAACATTACACCAGTAGAAAAAAATGCAATTAAAGAAGCTGCAGAAAGAACAGGTGCAAGAAAAGTCTATATTGAGGAAGAACCAAAAGTAGCAGCTATAGGAGCAGGAATGGATATTTCTAAACCAACAGCTAATATGGTAATAGATATTGGTGGAGGTACCACAGATATTGCTATTCTTTCATTAAATGATATTGTATCTTCTACATCAGTACGTATTGCTGGAAATGTATTCGATCAAGATATTATTAAATATATAAAAGAAAAATATAAATTATTAATTGGAGAAAGAACGGCAGAAGATATAAAAATAGGATTTTCCAATATCTTCGATCCAAACAAAAAGGAAAAATTAGAAGTAAGAGGACGAAATCTAATTACTGGACTACCAGATACAATAGAAATAACACAGGATGAAACAAAATTAGCATTAGAAGAAAGTATTCAAAAAATAGTAAAAGCTACAACAAATGTTTTGGAACAGACTCCACCAGAATTATCTGGAGACATTGTAGAAAAAGGAATTATATTAACTGGTGGTGGTGCTATGCTTAGAGGGTTACCAGAACTATTAGAAAAAGAGTTGCAAGTACCAATTTTAATTGCAGAGTCGCCTTTGACATGTGTTGCTGAAGGTACAGGAACATTATTAAATAATATTACTTTATTAGAAGAAGACCAATAAAATTGGTTTTTTTCTTTTCTATTAAAAATAATTCTGCTATAATTTTAATAGGAAGTGACGAGAATGAAGGAACAAATCCTAGATGCAAGTAAAATAGTCTTAGTTACGTTTTTATTTACGGCAATAATTATGCCAATAATCAAAAAAATTGCAATTCATGTTGGAGCAATCGATGTTCCACGTGCTGATGAAGGACATAGGCATATCCACAAAAAAGCAACCCCGATGTTAGGCGGAGTAGGAATATTTTTAGGGTTCTTGTTTGGCTATATGCTATTCGGAGAACAGAGTATCAGAATGAATTCTATATTAATTGGTAGTTTTATCATTATTCTAACTGGGATTATGGATGATATTAAACCAATTCGAGCATACCAAAAAATGATAGGCCACCTAATAGCAGCTTGTATAATAGTATTTTATGGAAAAATAACATTAGATAATATAACGGCATTTGGTTTTTCCCTAGATTTTGGCATTTTTGCTCCCTGGGTTACTATTTTCTTCATTGTTGCATGTACTAATATTATTAATTTAATAGATGGATTAGATGGATTAAGTGGTGGAGTTTGCTCTATTTTCTACTTGACTATCGGTATTATTGGTTTTTATCAAGGAAGAGGTGGAAGCTTAGTCATGATTTTAACCTTTATCATGTTGGGCTCTACATTAGGTTTTTTATTACACAATTTTTATCCCGCCAAGATTTTTGCTGGAGACTGTGCAACTTTTATGGGATTTATTATATCAGTAATTACATTATTAGAATTTAAAGGCCCAGCCTTAACATCTTTCTTTGTTCCACTTATGATTTTAGGAATACCTATTTTAGATACTTTGTTTGCAATTATTAGAAGATTGCTAAAAGGTCAGCCTCCATTTCAGGCAGACAAGAAACATCTCCATCACCAATTATTGGGTATGAACTTTTCACAAAGAACTACAGTTCTAATTATTTATGGTATAAACTTACTGTTTGCAGCAGCATCTATTCTTTATACAATTAAAGATCCAGTTTTAGGAAAAATAGTATATATCATCATATTTATTATTGTATTATGGTTTGTATTGCACACTACGATAATTTCTGATAAAACTCCAACAAGAACAAAAAAAATAGAAGAGAAGATACCATTCTTCAAGAGAAAAAAGTCCTAAAACTAAACTGCTAGCAATAGCAGTTTTTATTTTTATAATAACTGGTAAAATTTGGAAATACGAGGAGAATAATATGATAAGTTTTATAATTTGTGAAGACGAGCCAGAGTTACTAAAAGAATATAAATATCAGATTGATAAGTTTATGATGAAATATGACATAGAATATAAATGTTATATGTTTACTTGCTACGATGATAAGTGGGAAAGAGAAATAAAGAAAATAAAAGGTTTTAAAGTTTATTTATTAGATATAAAGACAGATATCGGTTCTGGAATTAATACTGCAAGAAAAATCAGAGAAGAATATGATGATTGGGTATCTATGATTATCATGATTTCTGGATATGCAGAATATAAATATGAAGCTTTAAGTAAAAGATTAATGTTAGTAGATTTCATAAATAAATTAGATCGTTCAGAACAAAAGTTAAAAGACGCTTTATTAATTTGTATGAAACATTATGATAATAAATATAACACTCTAAGATATACATATAAGAATATTGCTTATAATGTAGAATATAGAAGTATCATTAAAATAGAAAAAGAAATGGATAGTAAACGATGTATAATTCACACAGAAGAAGGAGACTATCCAATCCAAGGAACACTAAATGAAGTGTTAGAAAAATTAGATAAAAGATTTTTCAAATGTAATAGAGCAATTGCTATCAACGTAGAACAAGTACAATATTATAATCTTAGTAAAAATGTAGCTGTTCTAAAAACTGGTGAAGAATTCAACGGAATATCAAGAAGTAAGAAAAGGGAGATGTTTAATCGTGTTAGAGGTATTGGCTAGACTGATTGGAACCACTGCTATTACAATAAGCGTTTTCTATATAATTAACAAAATCATAAATTTAAGATTCCAAAAAATAAGTATAACCAAAGGGTTAATTTTATTATTACAAATTATTATCATTTGTATTTTATATCCAATCCATTATAGTGGATTATACAGTATTAGTATATTCTTTCTATATGTGATATCGTATAAAATAATATTTAATCTAAAAAAAGAAGAAGCATTAATTAGTTGCGGTTTAATGATGATTATATTGTTTTTATCAGATTTAATAATATCATTATTATTTATGTCTCAGCTTCCTATAAGTATAATTAGAACTAATCCTATTTTAGTAGTAGTCACTAATCTATGTGTTAGTGTATTAAGTGTAATTATTATTAGTCAGAGAAAAATTGTTAATATGTTACATAGTTTTTACTATAATATACAAAAGAGAAAATTAATAAGTAATGTATTATTTTTTGTGCTTCTTGTTATATATTTTAGTTATCTTCTTAATAATATCGGAATTTCTGAATTTTTTAATAAAGAATATATCATCAATACCACGGTGTTTATAATATTTATAATTATAACTTTTATATTTGTCAGAAGTAGGAATGAATACAATCAATTGAGTAGTGAATATGATAGTTTGTTTTCTTATGTTCAAAATTTTGAAGATTGGATTGATAAAGAGCAACTTAATCGTCATGAATATAAAAATCAATTGGCAGTTATTAGATGTTTAACAAAAGAAAAGAAAGTAAAAGCAAAAATAGATGAAATTTTAGAAGACAATATTAATATTGAAGATCAAGCTGTCACTAATTTTAAAAATTTACCTAAAGGAGGAATAAAAGGGTTAATGTATTATAAAGCCGCAATCGCGCAAAAACACAGATTACATCTTACGACTGATGTAAATATAAATACCAATGGAATCTTATCAAAATTATCCGAAGAGAATATTAGGAAATTATGCAAGTTAATTGGGATATACTTTGATAATGCGATAGAAGCAGCTGAAGAAAGTAAAAAGAAAAATATTATGATAGAAGTCTATGAATTGAAAAATAAGGTAAGTTTTGTGTTTTCTAATACATTTAAAAAGAATAAAAATATGAAAGACAGAAATAAAAAAGGAGTATCTTCTAAAGGAGAGGGAAGAGGTAATGGGCTTTACTTTGCAGAAAAGATAATTAAAGAAAACACATGGCTTGAACAGAAACAGGAAATCATAGATAATTACTATATTCAGCAAATAATAATAAAAAATAGCATTGACTAAATTTATATATGAAAATGACCAATATAGAAAGAAAACTATTATAAATAATAATCGTAATTATCTATACGAAAAGTACCAAAGAATTAATTTTAACAAATATTACTAAATTAGCTAATCTAAAATAGATATTATTAAATTTAATATATTCGTAAACTATAGAGTATTATATAAAACTATATTATAAAACCTTAATTCAGTTTTAGCTTGAATTAAGGTTTTATAATTTACTTTTAATCATTAAAGATTCCCACACTATCCGGTTCTTCAACTAATAGAATTACACATCCCATACTAGCTGCTCCGGTAACCAACATTGCCACGGCCATTAATAATTGAGATAATCTCTTCTTCATACTATCACACTACACTCCTTTACAAAAATAATATATTAAATACCTCTTTAGATATTTAATGCCTTATAGTTGTTATATGGTTGATGAAATAATCGGTAAATAATAGGACTGATAATAATAGATTGAATAATCATTGCTGACAAAATAATAGAAGTCCAATAAGCATTATTTAACAACGTAATCATCAATGTATAAATAAAACCAATCATAACTGTAACAATTTTACGAATGATTCTCTTTCTTTTATTTGAAAGAGGTCTTTTTTTTGTATCCGCAGGTGCAAAAAGTAAATAGTGAAAAATACAGATTGCACATATGGTATATAGAAAAAAGTTGGATAATTGTATATGTAACAATAAAAATGGTATTGCAATAAAGTTAAAAGTGGAAAATAATAAACACTGATAGCTTTTTTCAGCATGAAATCCGAAACCGGTATAACGAATGACATTAAAGAAAACTACAACTAAAATAAATTCTTTAAACATATTTAACATAAGAGCTAAAACTGTTAAAATTATCATTTTTGTTATAGTTAGATAAAGTCCTTCTAAGCCGTATTTTACCTTTTTTTTATCGTAGTCAGAAATGGATTGGTATTTACAAATAAAATTCATGCCACTTTCCAAAAATAATTGTTTCATATACAACCACCATATCCTCTAACAAAACAATTATATAATGAATATAATAAAAGAACAGAAAAATCTGTGAATAGTAAGAAAAGCTCAAATTTTTGTCGAATTTTGTCGAAAATTAGTAAAATATAACCAAAAAAGTCCATTTGGTAGACAATTAGAGGAAATTCTGATAAAAGAGTGGAAAAAATTGGTATGATTAAAACACCAAGAAGATAACGCAAGCTGTTGGTAGAAATGAGGTGCAAAACATGATGGTTGGACGCGTAAAATGGTTCAATAATGATAAAGGATATGGTTTTATCGAATACAAAGAAAATGAAGATGTATTTGTTCATTACTCTGCAATAGAGTTAGAAGGCTATAAGACTTTATCAGAAGGACAACTAGTAGAATTTAAATTGGTAGAAACTAGCAAAGGATACCAAGCTTTAAATGTAAAATTAGTTAAAGAAACTGCTACTGTTAAATAGTGGTTTTTTTTTCTAAATTATGCTATACTACAAGTATAAGGAGGTGATAGTATGGAAATTATTATTCATGGAGATAAGCTTAAGGTTACAGACGCTATGAAAGAATATATTGAAGAAAAACTAGAAAAGTTAAATAAATACCTAGAAAATAGCGAGAATATTCGCGCATCTGTCATAGTTAAAGTAAAAAATCATGAGCAACGAGTAGAAATTACCATACCACTAAAAGCATTTATTTTAAGATCAGAAGAATCTAAAGATGACTTCTATGCAGCTGTCGATAAAACTATCGATAAGCTAGAAAGGCAAATTAGAAAGAACAAGACAAGGATTATGTCAAAACAAGTGAAAACAAATAAAGACTTTTCTATGTCTGCATTTGCTGATGAGGAAGATTTGGATGACAAAAAGATCTTAAAGAGAAAGAAAGTCGAAGTAAAACCAATGAACGAAGAAGAGGCAATACTTCAAATGGAGCTCTTAGGTCACCAATTCTATATGTATAAAGACAGTGAAACAAACCAAGTAGCAGTTGTATATAAAAGAACTGATGGAAACTATGGTGTAATCGAGTCTGAATAGTAAGAAAAAGGAAGAATAAGCTTTTATTCTTTCTTTTTTTTTGGTAAAATAAATAGTTAAGGAGATGTCAGAATGAAATTATTAAGAAAAATATTTGATCATGAATATAAAGAATTAAAAAGATTTGAAGTCTTGGCAGATAAAATCATGGATTTAGATGAAGAATATTCTAAATTAACAGATACAGAATTAAAAGCTAAAACAGAAGAATTTAAAGAAAGACTACAAAACGGAGAAACTTTAGAAGATATCCTTGTAGAAGCTTTTGCAACGGCAAGAGAAGCTTCTTTTCGTGTTTTGGGAGAAAAGCACTTTTATGTACAAATTTTAGGTGGACTTGCTATTCATTATGGTAATATAGCAGAAATGAAAACTGGTGAAGGAAAAACTTTAACTTGTGTACTTCCAGGTTATTTAAATGCTTTAACAGGCGAGGGAGTACATGTTATCACTGTAAATGAATATCTAGCTGGACGTGATGCTGAATGGATGGGAGATATATATCGTTTCTTAGGGTTGACAGTTGGTGTTAATACAAGAGAATTAAGTGCAAAAGAAAAACAAGAAGCATATAATTGCGATATTTTATATTCCACGAATAACGAAATTGGTTTTGATTATTTAAGAGATAACATGGTGATCAGAAAAGAAGATAGAGTACAAAGACCTTTAAACTTTGCTATTATCGATGAGGTTGACTCCGTATTAATCGATGAAGCAAGAACTCCTTTAATTATTTCTGGTGGACAAATGAACAGTGCTAATTTATATTTGGATGCTGATCATTTCGCAAAAGGATTAAAAGTAGAAGATGACTATGTTTATGATGAAAAGACGAAAGCAGTAACTTTGACTGAAAAAGGTAGCGAAAAAGCAGAAAAATCATTCCATGTAAAAAATCTTTATGATATTGAAAATGCTTCTTTAGTTCATTATATTAATCAAGCATTACGTGCGAATTATGCTATGAAAAAAGATGTAGATTACGTTGTACAAGATGACGAAGTAGTAATAGTTGATCAATTTACTGGTCGTTTAATGAAAGGTCGTGCTTATTCTGATGGACTTCACCAAGCAATTGAAGCAAAAGAAGGAGTAACTATAAATCAAGAAACAAAAACTTTAGCGACAATAACTTTCCAGAATTTATTCAGAATGTATAAAAAATTATCTGGTATGACAGGTACTGCAAAAACCGAAGAAGAAGAATTTAGAAATATCTATAATATGTACGTTATAGAAATACCAACCAATAAAGAAGTAATTCGTATTGATGCACCAGACTTAGTTTATGCAACAAAAGAAGCTAAGTATAAAGCAATTATTAACTTTGTAAAAGAACGTTATGAAAAAGGGCAACCAGTTTTAATTGGTACAATTGCTATTGAAACAAGTGAATTAATTAGTGATTTGTTAAAAAAAGCACATATTCCACACGAAGTATTAAATGCCAAAAATCATGCCCGTGAAGCAGAAATTATATCTAAAATTGGACAACAAAAATCAGTAACAATCGCTACTAACATGGCTGGACGTGGAACTGATATTAAACTATCAGATGATATTAGAAAATTAGGTGGATTATGTGTAGTTGGTACTGAACGACATGAATCTCGTCGTATTGACAACCAATTACGTGGACGTTCAGGCCGTCAAGGAGACCCAGGATATACACAATTCTTCGTATCTATGAAAGATGATTTAATGGTTCGCTTTGGCTCTGATAGAATTGGTGAAATGATGAAATCCATGGGACTTGGAGAGCAAGCAATACAGAGTAAAACATTTACAAGATCTATCGGAACTGCACAAAAACGTGTAGAAGGAAACAACTTTGATATTCGTAAACAATTATTACAATATGATGATGTTATGAATGACCAAAGAGAAATTATGTATGGAAAAAGAAATAGAATCCTAGATAGTGAATCAATCCATGAAATGGTTTTAGATACATTCCGTCATCATATAGAGGACTTAGTAAAATCTCACTTGGCTCCAGAAGGTGCTTTAGGAAAAGATGATTACGAAGAAATCAAAGAATATGTAAATGAAAACTTATTAAAGAAAGATATAAAATTATCTGATATAGAAGGATTATCAGAGGAAGAAACAATTGATGTATTAGTAAAGAAAATTACAGAAGAATATGAAGAAAAGATAAAAGAAATCCCACAAGAAGTAACAGATGAATTCGAAAAAGCAATTACATTACAAGTGGTTGATAACTATTGGATGGAACATATCAATACTATGTCTCATTTAAGAGAAGGAATTCACTTAAGAGGATATGCACAAGAAGATCCACTACGCGCTTATACAATGGAAGGATATGATATGTTTGATGAAATGTTACAAAAGATAGATAAAGATGTAACAACCTTCTTATTAAGAGCAGAAATCAGACAAAACATTGAAAGAAAAGAAGTAGCAAAGAAAAAAATAACCAATGAAGGTGGAAAAGAGCCTGCGAAAACAACACCGAAAAGAGTTAAAAAAATAGGAAGAAACGAACCATGTCCATGTGGCTCTGGTAAGAAGTATAAACAGTGTTGTGGCAAAAATGCGTAAAGCCTTATTTTATAAGGGTTTTGCAAAAATACAAAAATTCAGAAAGGTAACAAAATCGTTAAAAAATCGGTTTTGTCCACATTTTGTCCACAT
>CALVYF010000026.1 GCA_944372055.1 uncultured Bacilli bacterium
TGGTGGACTGTTAGGGATTCGAACCCTAGACCCACTGATTAAGAGTCAGTTGCTCTACCAACTGAGCTAACAGTCCATGTACAAGTTACTTACTAAGTATATCATAGAAATATTAAAAAGGGAATACCTAAATTTTATTTTCCTTTATGTATTATATTATTTTAGTTTTTTATAAAAAGTTGTTTTTTTTGTTAATTAATGCTTGACTTTTTTCTTGGGTTTATAGTATTCTAATATTGCGACTGGAAAAAGTAATCTAGTTGTGAAAAATTTTTTCTTGCAATTTCTAAGAAAATAGTGTATATTGAATAAGTACTGTTAGTTATGGACCTGTAGCTCAGTTGGTTAGAGCACACGCTTGATAAGCGTGGGGTCACAGGTTCAAGTCCTGTCAGGTCCACCAATTAATAGTGCCTCAATAGCTCAGTTGGTTAGAGCACTTGACTGTTAATCAAGGGGTCCTAGGTTCAAGTCCTAGTTGGGGCGCCAGTTGGCGAGTTGGTGAAGCGGCTTAACACACTGCCCTTTCACGGCAGCATTCACGGATTCGAATTCCGTACTCGTCACCATTTTGATGTTTAACTCCATAAGGAGTTTTTTTCTTTTGCTGATAATGATACTCGTTTCACTGTTGGTGGACCTTTACGCAGTGATATCGAATTATTAGTTGTTCCCTATTTAGCTGCTCATCCAGCTAACATTGTTCAACTTTGTGATTTGTTTTGTTTAGATAGTGGTTTTACTACTGTTGAAAAAAGATTATTAGATATTTCTGTTCGCAAAGGTGTATATTCTAATTCTTATGAACATTTTTGTAGTGCATTAAGTTTAAAAAAGTAAAATAGAAGAGCAAATGGGATGTTCTTTATATTCTTTGTTTTCTGAGATTTCTGATGTTGATCTTTCTAATGTTTCAAGGGACTCTCAACAATTAGAATCTTTATTAAGGCCTCCTTGTATAAAAAAGAAATAGTTTTTATTGACTTTTTTTCTTTTGTCCTGTAATATTATATGTGCGGATGCATTTTGATTATGGAGTAGTACTCAAGAGGCTGAAGAGGCGCCCCTGCTAAGGGTGTAGGTCGGGCAACTGGCGCGAGAGTTCAAATCTCTCCTACTCCGCCATTATGATTTTAAAGAGCTATAAAAGCTCTTTTTTTCTTGCTCTTTTTACTAGGCGAAGCTTTTATTTTATGTTATAATTTGGTATAGGTAGGAGTGATAAGAATGGCAAACTTAGTTAAAACTTTTTTTAGTGATTTTGAGGATATTAATGAATATTATATGTTTCTTGTTGAAAAAACAAAGCAAAAGGAATATGTTGGTATTACTAATGAATGGTTAATTGATAATTTTTATTTATTAGTTGAACACAAAACTAATATTGTGCATGATAAGAAAGAAATAACAAAGAATTTAAAAAAGTATCATCGTATTTTTTATTGTTTAAAAGATATTGTAGTTCGTAATAATTATAATATTAGTTTTAATTTATTAGTATCTGAACTTAGGGATTATCAAAAACAAACTAAAATTGCATTTTCTTATTGTGAGCTTCTTTGTGTAAAAAACATTTTATTGTTTTTATATACTAAAAGACTTGCTGATTTATGTCATGAAGGGTATCGCAATTTAGTTAATAAAGAAAAAGTTGCGAGAATTATTGAGAGTAGAGAAGAAAAAGAAATTGAATTATCTAATTTCTTAAGTGAAAATATTTCTATTCAGGAAGAAGCTAATTACATTTTTGAAATTAATAATCAATTAAAGGAAGTAGGTGCTAAGAGTAATCGTTTATTTAAAGAATTAAATGAATTACTTGAAGAAAAAAGAGTAAGTTTGAAAGAAATTATTAATAATGAATATCAAAAGAGTATTGATAATGATATTTTAATTTCTAATATCTTTGGGGATTTAAAAGAGTTCTTTGAGTTTACAGAAGAGGATTTGTTTAAAAAAGTAAGTAAAACAGAAAAATTGTTGTTGGAAGATGAAGTTTATGCAAAAATGACTGTAGAGTCTAAGAGGCTTTATCGTGAGCAATTATTGAAATTATCTAAAAGGCATCATAAAGATGAGCTTACTTATTTACAAGAATTATTAGATAAAGCAGATGGTGAAGAGTATCATATTGGATTTCAATTATTTCCTAAAAAGAAAAATACTTTTAAAGTTACTCTTTATATTTTAACTATTGTTATTGCAAGCGTAGGCATTAGTTTTCTATTATCTAAGTATTTTATTTCTTGGAGATGGTTAGGATTTATTTTATTATTGATTCCTGTTAGTCAATTGTTTGTACAAATATTTAATCAATTATTAATTCGTTTCGTACCAACTTATCCACTTCCTAAACTTGATTATTCTAAAGGAATTCCAGATAACTCTAAAACTATGGTTGTTATCCCTACGATTGTTGGTAGTCGTGAAAAAATCAAGAATATGTTTGATACGTTGGAAACATTTTATTTAGTTAATAAAACAGATAATTTATATTTTACTTTACTTGGTGATGTTACAGCTAGTGATAAAGAAGTGTTGGATTTAGATTCTGAGTTAGCAACATATGGAGTAGAGTATGCAGAAAAGTTAAATAAAAAGTATAAGAAAGATTTATTTTACTTTTTATATCGTAAACGTTTTTGGAATGAACATGAAAATAGTTATTTAGGATATGAAAGAAAAAGAGGTGCTTTACTTCAATTTAATCAACTTTTACTGAAAAAGATGAGTAAAAAAGAACAAGATTATTGGTATTTTGCTAATACATTAGGTGATTTTAATGAAGATATTCGTTATGTAATTACATTGGATCAAGATAATAGATTAGTATTAAATACTGCTCTTAATTTAGTAGGGGCTATGGCTCATCCTATGAATCATCCTGTTTTGAATAAAGAAGAGACTAAAGTTGTTAAAGGCTATGCTTTGATGCAACCTAGAGTTAGTTTAGATATTGAAGCTACCAATAAGAGTTTATATAGCCAGATTTTTGCTGGTATTGGTGGTTTTGATACTTATAGTGCTATTGTTCCAAATGTTTATCAAGATGCTTTTGGTGAAGGTAGTTTTATTGGAAAAGGTATTTATGATTTAAAGGTGTTTGATCAAGTATTATCTAATGTATTTCCTGACAATTTAATTTTAAGTCATGATTTATTAGAGGGAAATTATTTACGTTGTGCTTATGTATGTGATATCGAAGTTGTTGATGATTTTCCATCTAAATTTTTAACAGATACTACAAGACATCATAGATGGGCTAGAGGAGATGTACAGATTATTGGATGGTTACTTCCATTTGTTAGAAATAAACAGGGTAAGAAAGTTAAAAATCCTATTAATTTATTAGGGAAATGGAAGATATTTGATAATATTGTACGTATGTTTTTATATCCTACTTTGTTATTAGTATTATTGTTTGCAGTTTTTGTTGGGGATAGTCATCCATTATGGTGGATTGGTTTGGTTATTTTAGAGATTGCTCTTCCAATTTTATTCTTTTTACAGAGTAAAGTTTATCAAAGGGAATCTCAAAAAGAAAAAGCTACGGTTTATTATAAACATCTATTATTTGGTGGAAAGAGTTTGTTTTTACGTTCTTATATTGTTTTAGCAACATTGCCATTTTATTCTAAGTTATATTTAGATGCTTTCTTTAGAACCTGTTATCGTTTGCTTATTAGTCATAATAATCTACTTAACTGGGTTACTGCAGAAGATGCTGCTAAAAACCAAGATAAAACGTTTAGTGGTTATTTAAAACATTTTACTTTTCATTTAGTATTTAGTTTTATTCTATTAATTTTGGGATTACTATTCTTTAATGTTTATGCTTGTATATTTGCTGTTATCTTTATTACTGCACCTTTTGTTTTATATTATGTTAGTCTTGATATAAATCCACAAAAGAGTGAATTAAAAGATAAAGAAATTGAAGATGTTCGTGATATTGCTTATCGTACTTGGTGTTATTTTAAAGATAATTTAAAAGAAGAATATCATTACTTGATTCCTGATAACTATCAAGAAAATAGAGAACAAAAATTAGATTTACGTGCTTCACCTACCGGTATTGGTTTTTCATTACTTAGTGTTATTAGTGCTTATGAATTGGATTTTATTTCTTATGAAGAAGCAGAAAAGTTAATTTCACATATTTTAGATACTGTAGAGTCTTTAGAAAAATGGCATGGTCATCTATACAACTGGTATGATATTAAGAGTTTAAAAATCATGCATCCTGGTTTTGTTTCTACCATTGATTCTGGTAATTTTGTTGCTAGTTTAGTCGTGGTACGTGAATTTTTAAAAAGTCATGAAGAGACTGAAATACGTAAGGTTTGTGATAAATTAATTCGTAATACTAACTTTAAAAAATTATATACAAAGCGTGATGTGTTCAGTATTGGTTATGATGAGTTAGAAGGAAAACTATCTATTTATAACTATAATAAATTCGCTAGTGAATCTCGTTTGACTAGTTATTTAACTATTTGTTTTGGAGAGGCTCCAAGTAAGCATTGGTTCTGTTTGGATAAATCGCTTACTACTTATAAAGGACGTAAAGGACTTATTTCTTGGTCTGGAACATCATTTGAATATTTTATGCCATTCTTATTTATGAAGAATTATCCAAATACTTTACTCGATGAGAGTTATCATTTTGCGAAGTTCTGTCAACAAGATTATATGGATAGTGTTTCTAAAGCGCTACCATGGGGTATTAGTGAATCTGCTTATAATGAACTTGATAATTCCTTAAATTATAAATATCATGCATTTTCTACTCCTTATTTAAAAGCAAAAGAAGATAAAGAAAATCGTATTGTTATTGCTCCTTATGCATCTTTAATGGCAATGGCTTTATTCCCAAAAGATGTTTATGATAACTTTGATAAGTTTAGAAAATTAGATATGCTTGGTGATTATGGTTTCTATGAGTCTTATGATTATGATAATAAAGGAGTAGTGAAGGCGTTTTTTGCTCATCATCAAGGTATGAGTTTGGTTGGACTTACTAATTATTTAAAACCTGGTGTGATTCAAAATTATTTCCATCAAAATGTTAATATTAAAACTTTTGATATGTTATTAAAAGAAAAAGTACAAGTTCGTACTAGTATTGATATGAAGATGGCTAAATATAAGAAATATGATTATCATAAAGAAGTTATTGAAAATGATATTCGTACCTTTAACTATATTTCTTATTTACCTGAAGTTAGTGTTCTTTCAAATAAAAAGTATTGTTTGTTAATGAACGATAGAGGGGATAGTTTTTCTAGATATCGTACATTACAGTTAAATCGTTATCGTAAAGTAACGGAACAAGATTATGGAGTGTTCTTATATATTAAAGATTTAGATACGAATTATATTTGGTCTAATACTTATGCTCCAATGAATAAAAAGCCTGATAAGTATGAAGTAGTATTTGCTGCTGATAAGATTAAGTATTTACGTACTGATGGTAAAATTACTACGAAAACTGAGATTGTTGTGACTAAGAATCATCATGCTGAAATACGTAAGATTACTTTTAAAAATGAAAGTGATGAAGTTAAGAGATTAGAACTTACTACTTATACGGAACCTATTCTTTCAGAAAATATGGATGATGTTAGTCATAGAGCATTTAATAGTATGTTCTTAACTAGTAAGTATGATAGTGAAAGTAATTCCTTAATTGTTCGCAGAAAGAGTAGAAATGATTCTAATATTAATAGTTATATGTTACATCGATTGTTACTCGAAGAACCAATGGGTGAATATAGTTATGAAACAGAAAGAAGAAATTTCTTAGGGCGTAATAGAACAATGCAAAATCCTAGAGGACTTTCTGTTCCATTAAGTAATATGGATGGTACTAATTTGGATCCTGTTTTAAGTATTCGAAATACTATTGAAATTTTTCCAAATGATTTTACAACAGTTTATATTATTAATGGTTTTGGACGTAGTATGGAACAAATACATGATATTATTTCTTCTTATAATGATGAGTATTCTATTGAAAAAGCATTTAAGGTCTCTACGCTTATGAATGTTATTAATACTAAGAATATGAATATTACTGGTAAGGATATGAGAACCTTTAATATTATGCTTAACTACTTATATCAAACGACTCGTCTTTCTGTTACAGAAGAGAGAATGGATTTACTTAGACGTAATGCTTTAGGTCAATCTGGTCTTTGGAAGTTTGGTGTTAGTGGAGATCGACCTATTATTTTAGTAGAAATTTTTGATATTGCAGATTTAGCTTTTGTTTATGAAGTTTTAAAAGCTTTTGAATATTATAAAAATAATTCTATTTTTGTAGATGTAGTTATTATTAATAGTGAATCTAGTCAATATGCTAAAATAATAAAGAAGGAAATTGATGATGAGTTATATCGTATGTATACTTTAAATAGTTTCTATCATATTCCTGGTTCTGTTACTGTTGTTAATGGTAGTGAAATTTCTAGAGAAGAGAAAAGTTTACTTTATATGGTTGCTAGACTTGCTTTCCCAATTAAAGAACATCATTCGTTACAAGAAGAAGTAGAAGAATTACAAAAGAATAATAAAGTTAGTGATTATCAAAAAGTAGAAGTAGAGACTCATACTGAAATTTCTTCTAAAGATAAACTTACTTTTGATAATGGTTATGGTGGATTTAAAAATCATGGTAGTGAATATGTTGTTTATAATCCTGATACACCAGCACCATGGAGTAATATTATAGCTAATAAGAATTTTGGTACTATTGTTACTAATAATGGTTGTGGATATACTTATGCTTATAACTCTGGAGAGTTTAAGATTACTTCTTGGACTAATGATATGGTTGCGAATGATAAATCTGAAGGATTTAAGTTTAATGGACGATTATTTGATCCTATGAAGTGTACTCATGGATTTGGTTATAGTATTTTAGAAAGTGAAAATGATGAGTTAAAGAAAGAAATTACTGAGTTCGTAGCGAAGGAAGATTCTGTTAAATTTTACTTAGTTAAACTTACAAATAAACTAAAGAAAGCAGTAGATGTAGATATTGATTTCTGGATTAATCCAGTCTTTGGTAACTTTGAAGAGAAGACAGCTAGACATATTTTAACTGAGTTTATGGGATGTGATAATTACTTAAAGCTTCGTAATGTTTATAGTGTTACTTATGGTGATGTATGTGTCTTTATGTCTACGGATTTAAAAATTGATTCTACTGTCAATGATAAGATTTTGGTTAAGAGTATTCATACTAAGTTACATCTAGAGCCAGGGGAGGATAATACTTGTGTCTTTGTTCTTGGAAGTAGTATGGATAGTGAAGCAATTCCTGAAATGCTTTCTCGTTTTGCTGATGTAAGAAAAGCAAGGGCTGAGTTAAAGGCAGTCAAAGATTATTGGAAGAAGACATTAGGTGTTGTTCATGTAGAAAGTCCAGATGAGAGCTTTAATTATATGGTTAATGGTTGGTATTTATATCAAGCACTTGCATCTCGTATTTTTGCTCGAGCAGGATTTTATCAAGTCAGTGGTGCTTTTGGTTATCGTGATCAATTGCAAGACTCTATGAATATTGCCTTGGTTCGATCTGATCAAGCGCGTCATCAAATTTTAATTAATGCTGCTCATCAATTTGAGCAAGGAGATGTTCTACATTGGTGGCATGAGAAGAATCGTTTTGGATTAAGAAGTCGTTATAAGGATGATTATTTATGGCTTGTTTATGCAACTAGTAGATACATCGAAATTACAAATGATTATTCCATTTTAGATGAAGAAATTCCTTATGTAGTTGGTCCTGAACTTAGTCATTATGAACACGAAAAAGGTATGGTATTTACTTATTCTGAAAATAAAGAAACTTTATTTGAACATTGTTTGAAATCTCTTCATCTAGCGATGAATTCTATGGGAAGTCATGGATTGCCACTAATGGGTGGTGGTGACTGGAATGATGGAATGAATAAAGTTGGTATTAAGGGTAGGGGAGAAAGTGTTTGGTTAGGTTTCTTCTTATATCAAGTAATTAATCAGTTTATGGATTTTACGAAAGTCTATAATAAGAAATTTAAATTAAAAGAGTTTAAAGAATTTAATGAAAAGCTAAAAGATAATTTGAATAAGAAAGCTTGGGATGGTGAATATTATTTAAGAGCTTACTTTGATAATGGAGATAAGTTAGGAAGTCATGAAAATAAAGAATGTAAGATTGATTTGATTTCTCAAAGTTTTTCAATATTAAGTGGTGTTGCTCCAAAGGATAGAATCCAAAAAGTAATTACTGCAGTTGAAGAAAACTTAGTGGATGATAAAAATAAAATTGTGAAGTTACTTACTCCACCATTTGAAAAGTCTTTAAATAATCCTGGTTATATTATGAATTATCCTAAGGGTCTTCGTGAAAATGGTGGACAATATACACACGCAACATCCTGGTATATTATGGCTTTGATTCAGACTGGTTATTACGATAGAGCATATCGTTATTATCAGATGATTAATCCAGTAAATCGTAGTTTAGATGAGAAATGGGTTAATAAGTATGTAGTAGAACCATATGTTGTTGCAGCGGATATATATTCTGCTGAAAGATATCCAGGCAGAGGTGGATGGACTTGGTATACCGGTACTGCTGGTTGGTATTATTATGTAGGTATTCAAGAAATCTTAGGACTTAAGAAATTAGGAGATACTTTAGTATTTAATCCTAATATACCAATCGCTTGGGATTCCTTTAAATTAGATTATACTTATATGGATACTATCTATCATGTAGAAGTCATTAAATCTAAGAAAGAAGTTGTTACTTTAGATGGTAAGAAATGTACGGTTGGTATTATTCCACTTGTCAATGATAAAAAAGAACATGAAGTCATAGTACATTTTATTGCTGGATAAAATAAAACTATCAATAAGTTATTTATTGGTAGTTTTTTTATGATATAATAAAAGAAAAGAGGGATTTTATGAAAAAGAAAGTTATTATTGTTTTGGTGGTCTTGTTTGTTATTGCAGGGGGATATTTTGGGTATAAGGCATATTATCTACATAAATATAGTACAGGTGATATGGAAAAATATTATCAAAATTTTATAGATTTAATAGGAGAAAAAGATACATATACAGTTCATGCTAATAAACTTGATGATAGTGAGTATTATGTTTTTGATCAGTTACATATTAAAAATTTCTTTTCTGAATTTCAGGAGGATAACGTTTCTTCTCATCTTAAAACATTTACTTCTCTTACTGGAAAAAATACTAACGTGGGATTATTTCATCATGAATTACCACTTTATTTAGCATATCCTCCGTTAACCAATGAAGAGGATGCTACTTATATGAAGAAGTTTATGAAGGAACAGCAGTTGGATACCATGTTAGATTTATTTGATTATTTATATCAAAATAAGAATAAGAAAGTTGGTATTTTTGATTCTTTTTCTACTATTAGAGAAAATTATGTTATTAAATCTAATATAGGAAGTTTTGCTTTCAGTGATAGTTATTCTGATCAGAAATTAACGTATCTTACAGGTGATTATTTAGGGTATCTACATGAAGGAAAAGTTGATTCTAATACTTTTCAACCATTTCGTAGTTTTGTTGTACATTTTATTGTAGGTAATGAAGAATACGGTTTTTCTATTTCAACTAGTGATGAAAAGATAGATAGAGAATATGTTTTAGATTTGATTAATACAATAAAATTTGAATAAGAGCTTGGATTCGTCCAAGTTTTTTATTATTTTTTCTTTTTTAATCTATATTATATAGTAGGCTTGGTTTTTTTATTTTTTGTTTTGTGTTATACTTTTAATAATTAGAAAGAAGGTATGTTATGAAGATAGATGTTAATACATATATGGATCAGTTTTTAGATTCTAAATTGGTAGAAAAATATAATAGTCGTAAAGATGAAGTTTTTCAAAAGTTAGATTCTGCTGATATGAATGGTTGGCTTAACCCTGATGTTTCTTTTGTTGATCAGATATTAGAAGTACGTGATGAAGTGTTAAGTCATTCTAAATGTCTAGTTGTTGTTGGTATTGGAGGAAGTTTTTTAGGGGCTAAATCTTTTTATGAGTTATTTACTCCATATTTTAAGAAAAGTTCTTTTCCAATTATTTTTGCAGGTACTACTTTATCTAGTAGTTATATGAAAGAGTTATTAGCGTATTTAGAAACTGTTGATTTTACAGTTAATGTTATTAGTAAAAGTGGAACAACTCGTGAAACAGCTCTTACTTATGCTGCAATAAAGAAAGTATTAGAAAAGAAATATGATTCTGATGAAGTAAAAAAACATATCATTGTAACGACAGATCCTGTAAAAGGAACTTTACGTGAAGAGGTAAATAGAGAAGGCTATCATTCCTTTGTTATTCCTGATAATATTGGTGGACGCTATTCTTTACTTACTGCTGCTCATTTATTTCCCCTTTCTTTTTGTTTAGATATTAAAGACTTAATTTTGGGATATCAAGAGGGTCTTACGTTAAGGGATGATGCATTTTCTTATGCTGTTTGTCGCCGTAGTTTATTTGATTTAGGAAAAGTAGTAGAGAATTTTGTTACTTATGAAAATAATTGGTATTATTATTTAGAATGGTTAAAACAATTATTTGGGGAGACTGAAGGAAAAGAAGGTAAGGGGATTTTACCTATTTCTATGATTCATACAAGGGATTTACATTCTTTAGGGCAATTTATTCAAGAGGGTAATAAGATTATTTATGAGACATTCTTTAAAATTAAAAATATGCCAAGTTGTGATATTGATGGTAAAGAGCTACATGAAGTCAACTTAGTAGTTGAAGACTCTGTTATTTCTGCTCACGTATCTGGTGGAGTACCTTGTATTGTTTTAGAACTTGATGAGGTTAGTCCTAGAAGTATGGGAAGATTATCTTCATTTTACTTTTTAGTCGCAGCATGTAGTGGATATTTATTTGATATCAATCCGTTTGATCAACCAGGAGTTGAAGTGTATAAGGCAGAAGTTAAAAGGCGATTAGGGTAATGGTTAAGAATCAAAGAATACTTTTATCTATTTGCTTTGGTGTACTGTTTTTTATTGTTATGCTACTAGTGGTTTTTGGTAAAACAAGTGGTTTTGATCAGATGGTTTATGATGTTATTATTGCTGGTAGAAACGATTTCTTTGATTTTTATTTTACTACAGTGACCAAACTTGGAAATACTTCTATTATTATTTTTGTTGTAATATTATTTGTTATTATTGCTAGGAATCGACATGCGTTATTTTTAGTTGTTAGTAGTATTGATTGCTTTTTACTAACTATTATTTTTAAGCATTTAATAGGTAGGAGTCGTCCTACAGAGTTAAAATTAATAGAACAGGGTGGTTATTCATTTCCTAGTGGGCATACCATGTTTGCTGTTTGTATTTATGGTTATTTATTCTATTTAGCTATTACTAAAATAAAAAATAAAATTTTACGGTATACTGTATCAATTCTTTTACTTTTGGTTATTTTAAGTATAGGAGTTAGCCGTATTTATGTGGGAGTACATTTTGCTAGTGATGTTTTAGCAGGTTACTTATTGGGTGTTTGTTATTTACTTCTTTTAATCGAAGTAGAAGAAAAATTTTATTTGAAAAGAGGGTAAGGTATGTATAAATTATTTATTAGTGATTTTGATGGAACTTTGATTGATTCAGAGGAAGCAATACCTCTTTCTACTATGGTAGAAATCGATCGAATTAGAAAACTTGGTGTAAAGTTTTGTGTTGCGACTGGTAGAATTTTAAAGTCTGTTTTAGATTACAACCGTGATTTTCCTTTCTTAGATTATGTCATTGCTTGTGATGGGGCTTACATTTATGATGTTGTTCATCGAAAAGTTTTATTTAAAAAAAATTTAGGTGGTTCTGTTATTAAAAAGATAAAGAAGCTGTATCATGATAAAGATATTTATTTTTGTACTGCACAAGAATGGAACTTATGTAGTGAAGATATTGTCTATTCTGAAGTTAAAGATAGAAATACGACGTTTGATGAATTTTATCAGAGAAATAAAAATAATATTTATAAAATAGAAGTTTATTTTAAAACAAAAAAAGAGCGAGATAGTGCTTATGATGAATTACATGAATTAGAAGTGAAAGCAAATATTGTTAAAATGAAAGAAGGAAAGAAAGACTTTTTATTAGAGATTGTTGCACAAGATGTTACGAAAGCTATGGGATTAGAAAAGATTTGTAAGTTAGCACATATTTCTTTAGAAGAAGTTGCATGTGTCGGCGATAGTGATAATGATTTACCAATTTTCTTATCTACAGGTTTTAGTGCCGTGGTTGCGAATGGTTCTAAAAAGTTAAAGCAAGTTGCTAGTATGCAAACAAGTTCTAATGAGACGAAAGGTGTAGAAAAAGTTATTAAAAAAGTATTTTAAATTTCACAAAAATTTCACAATTGCTAGTTACACTTTTTGGTAGGAGGATTTTATGAAGAAGAGAAAGAAGTTGAATAAAGAAAAGAAAGATTGGGGTATGGTTAAGAAAATAGGATTAGTAATTTTATTTTTACTAGTTATTTGCGGTATTTCTTATGGAGTGGTTGTTGCGGTTAGAAGTTTAAATGAAAAAATAGTAGAAGCTCATTTAAATGATGATGCTTGGTTAGCTGATCATGTTAAAATTTCTAAAAATACGAATTTAGGTAAAAATATTTATTCTGTTAGTTATCCTGAGGAAGTAGAAGTTTTTGATATGGTTTATCAGGAGGTAGTGCAAGATAAATTAGATGTCTTATTAGAGGATGAATATACTTTTGAAAAACCACTTATGATTTATAATCTATATGGTACAAATACTTTAGGATTGAATCTTTATTTTACAACTAATGAAGATTGTGAAGTTCGTTATACAATTCATGTAGATGATAAAGATATTGAAGACTTTTCTAGAACTTTATCTAATGGAGAAGATGGAAATATTACAACTAATCATCATTATCAATTGATTGGATTTATTGCAGGTAAAGAGAACGATGTAAAGTTAGAGTTGCTAGATAAAAAAGGAAAAATAGTCGCAACGAAAGAGTTTACATTAGATCTTAGTGATGTTAAAGTGAATGGACAGCAAAAATTAAAAGTAAAAGATGGAGACAGTAAAGAAGAACTTACTAATGGTCTTTATTCTATGCTTGGTAATGATTCTGATAGTCAAGATTATTTAGCACTTTATGATAATGATGGTATCCTTCGTATGGAGACTGAAATTATTGGATATCGTGCTCATCGTATTTTATTTAAAGATGGAAAGATGTATTATTCTATTTCTCAAACTAGAATTGCAGAAGTTAATCCATTAGGACAAGTTACGGAAATTTATCGTACAGGTCATTATGATTTGCATCATGATTATACTTTTGATGATGATGGTAATTTAGTGGTTCTTGCTAATAACACAAAAAAGGATACAGAAGAAGATTGTATTATTAAGATTGATTTAGATACTAAGGCAGTTACAGAATTAATTGATTTTGAAGATATGTTTCAGTCTTATGTAGATACTTGTACTTTAGATACTACTAGTGCTAGAGATGAAGGGGAAGATGGACTTGATTGGCTACATTTAAATTCTCTTGTATGGTTAGATGGTGGAGATGTTATTTTAAGTAGTCGTGAGACAAGTAGTATTTTAAGAGTTAATAATATTGAGGAAGATCCAGAGCTAGTATACTTACTTGCTGATAAAAAGATTTGGGAAGATACTGATTTTAGTTCTTATGTTTATGATAAAAAAGGAGATTTTAAAATTCAGGCTGGTCAACATTCTCTAAATTATGAAGCAACTGATGAAGATGGAGTTTATTATTTAACTTTCTTTGATAATAACTATGGTAAAGCTAATTCACAACCTGATTTCGATTATTCTAAATTAGGTATTGAAAATAATAATTCATTTAAAGGAACGGAATCTTATTATTACGTTTATAAAGTAGATGAAAATAAAGAAACTTTTGAATTAGTAGATAGTTTTGATGTTCCATATTCTGGTATTGTATCTAGTGTACAACCAATGGATAATGGCAATGTTGTTATTGATTCTGGTACTGCTGGTATTTTTGGAGAATATGATGAAGATCATAAATTAATTAGACAATTTACTGCAAAATTAAATAAATATATGGTATATCGTGTATTTAAATATACATTTAATGATTTCTGGTTTGAATAAAAAAAGAAAGTAGACAAAAATCTACTTTTTTGTTTTTTAAGATTTTTTGATATAAGATTATTGAAGTAAAATATTATATACATAGAATATGCGTAAACTTTTGATTGAATAAGAAAATATTTTAGCAAAGAGAAAATTATCTTCTCTTTTTTTTTGATTTTGATATAATGAAAATAGGTGATAGTAATATGAAGGATTACGAGAGTAAAGCAATAGAAGATATTTTTGGAAGTGTTGTGGATATTTATAATATTTCATTAGATGAGTTTAATGTACTTTATGAAAAAGCCAAGGAAAGAAATAAAGATGATTTTGATAAATTAGCTCAACTAGAAGTTATTTCTAAAGCTGTAAAGTTAAGAGATAATCTTCATGTAAAAATAAATGTATTTGATTTGTTGCGTGATGAATTAAAAGGATTGGATAGTTTGGTATTAAAGAGTACTGCTAAGGCTAGTCCAACAGAACATAGAGAAGTTCATATTAAGGCTAAAGGATTTGATGAACCGTTTTATCATAAGGGTAATTTGTTTTTAAATAAGAGTTTTCATAATAGTAATCAATATTATAATGATGAATTGTTTGTTCATGAAGATGAATTGATTGCTGCTATGGACAAATGGACTAGAGAATTTGAAGGTAAAGTTGTTACAGTAGATGGGAAAATTTTAAATCTAGAAGAAATTCAAAAATTGGTAAAAAGTTCTTTACAGAAAATTAAGATAACAGAGATGAAAAAGAAATCTGGTATTAGTTCTTATATGCATCAAACACATATTTATGATCAATCTTCTGGTAAGTTTTCCCCTAATGGTTTTTTGAATTATGGTAAAAGTTTAGGTGTCGATTATATTCCTAATGGTGTTTATGTTAATTCAGAAGCTGTTATCAGACTTTTAAAAGAGGAGACTCCTAAATTACCAATTGTTGTTAAACGACAATTACCAGCAGTGATTAAAAAACAGTTACCTGCTGTAATTGAAAAGCAGTTACCAGCAGTAGTGGACAAGCAATTACCTGCTATCTTTGAGAAACAGTTACCAGCAGTAGTGGAAGAAAAGAAACCTACTCCTAATCCTACTCCTGATCCAATTCCAATACCTAAAGAAGAAGAGAGAAAACCTTTACAACAAATTATGTATGAACTTCAAAAAGGGTTAGAAATTAAGGCTAAAAG
>CALVYF010000027.1 GCA_944372055.1 uncultured Bacilli bacterium
TAAATACTTATTCTCACCTATTTAAAAATAAAATGGATGATATTGTTAATATGATGAATCATTTAAAATAGTTATTTACAATAAAAAAAGACTTTTTCAAGTCTTTGGGTACCTAATTGGGTACCTAAAATATATTTTAAAGGCTACAAACCCTTTGATATCAACAAAAAGTGGAGCCTTGCGGCTCCTTCAGGGGGTTCGGTTGAATATACTCTCACATTTAAACACCGTGAGAGATATCGGCGTGATATGTATCACGCATCTTAATCATAAAGTATAATTGATAAAAAGTCAATTGCTATTATTAAAATATTTTTTCGGTTGACATTTTTATGATTTTGGAATTTTTAATTCATATTGATATGACAACACCTTTAGATTTTTAGATTCAAAAAAAGCTTTTGCTTCAGGTGTAAAGTTATAGACTTCTACTTCTATTCTATCACATTTTTCTTTCTTTGCTTTTTCATATATTTTTTCATATAATTTTGTTGCGACTTTTTTTCTTCTAGCCTCTGGAACTACAAATAATTTATTTATTCTCATTATTCTACTATTCGTTATTTTTTCTGTTGCGATAACATTTTTTATTTCTGATTCAATGAAACCCATGATTTCTCCATTTTCTTCATAGACTAACAGTGTTCTTAATTGATATGGATTACATAAAGAGTTGAACTCTCCTTTATTATATGGTATTCTTCCATCAAAAATGTCTTTTCTACTATGTGTATAAATCCTTTCATAATCCTTGGCCATGTGTGTAAATTTATTATATTCATTAGGACTTGGTGTACGAATTAACCAAGGTGAGTTTTTTAGTCTTCCTTCACATATACAAAAAAATTCTTGACCTAAGACAATTAATAGAGTACTTTCTAATTCTGATATTAAATCTTTAATCTCTTTGACGTCTATGCTTTTTACTTTGCTATAAATATATTTTTTCTCACTTGTGCTAGCCTGTCTAATTATTTGATTCCATAATTCCTGTTTTGTATCATAGTGTCCTAACCCACCTGGAAGAAAAGAATAGGCCTTTATCTCACCTTGTTCATTTAATTTTTCCATGATTAATTTTTGTTTTATATCAATTCTTTCTTTTTTTACTTCTATTTCATGAGATGGGATTTCTTGTAATATGCTTGCCTTGAGACTCTCTGTATATAAAAATATTATGTTATTATATTGTTTTTTTTGAAAAACATTTCTGTACTTAGTTCTTTTCGATAATCCTAGTTTTTGTCTTACTGCTTCTAAAAGATTATCACTTGTTTTTATTTCCACTTCTACCACCTATAATCATTATAGCAAAAAAAAGATAAATAAGAAATCATCCTATTTATCCTTTGGTAATTGATTCGATTAGTTTTATTTTTAATGGATCCTTATCTGTTTCTTTATTTAAAAGGTATTCTTTGGAATCTTTTTTTGCTTGCAATAATATTTTATAATCTGATCTAATGTTGGCAATCTTAAAAGACATATCTCCGCTTTGTTTTGTTCCAAATAAATCTCCGTGTCCTCTTAATTTAAAATCTTCTTCACTAATCTTAAAACCATCATCCACTTGTTCCATAATCTTTAAGCGTTCTGCATCACTATCACTTATTAAAATACATTGTGATTTTGAACTTCCTCTACCTACTCTTCCACGTAATTGATGTAGTGTAGATAGTCCAAAACGATCAGCATCAAAAATGACCATTGTCGTTGCATTTGGTACATCTACTCCTACTTCTATTACTGTTGTAGAAATTAATATTTGAATTTTGTTTTCTGAGAATTGATTCATAATCATATCTTTAGCGGCACTGGCCATTTTCCCATGAACAATGTCAATTTTATAATGCTCCCCAAATGCTAATTTCATTTGATCTTTTAATTTACAGACAGTTGTTAAATCTGAATTTTCACTTTCTTCGATTAGAGGAGCAATCACATAGACTTGATGATTTTGTTTTAATTCTTTATACATCATTTCAAGTACATCTTTAATTTCACTATTTTTCTTCACAACTGTTGTGATTTTTTGTCTTCCCTTTGGTCGCTCTTTAATCGTTGATACATCCATATCTCCAAAAATTGTTAAGGCATAAGTTCTTGGAATTGGAGTTGCACTCATATATAAAACATCTGGCTTTTTACCTTTGTTTTGAAGATTTGCTCTTTGATGTACTCCGAAACGATGTTGTTCATCTGTAATCACTAAACCTAAATTATGATACTCTACTTCTTCTTGAATTAAAGCATGTGTTCCAACTACCATACTGATTGTACCGCTTTTTAAATCTTCATAAATTTTTTGCTTATCTTTTTTGGTTGTGGAACCTGTAAGTAAAGCGACTTTAATATCTGTACCTTTTACAAAGTTTTCTAAATTATGAAAGTGCTGCGTGGCTAGAATTTCGGTAGGTGCCATTAAAGCACTTTGGAAACCACTTAGGTGATTGGCAATCATTGCTAGAAATGCAACAATTGTTTTTCCACTTCCTACATCTCCTTGTAATAAACGATTCATTCTATGATTTGCTTCTAAATCTTCTACAATCTCATTCGTTGCAGTTAATTGATCATTTGTTAGTTCGAATGGTAGGTTTTTAATAAATTCTTGTAATTTATTTCGGTCAATTGTTCTTTCTAGTCCTTGTTTTTTCTTTTTATTTTCAATTTTTAAATAATTAATTTTAAACATAAAAGCAAATAGTTCTTCATATTTTAAACGTATTGTTACTTCTTTTAGTTTTTCTTCGGTCGATGGATTATGAATTAAATTTAGAGACGTCTTCTTATTAGAAAAGTTATATCTTTCCATATATTCTTCTGGAATATAATCAGGTATTTCTTTGCCATACATTAATAAGGCCATATTAATATAAGTTGATATATTTTTATTTGTTAGTCCACTTGTTGCATGATATACTGGTTCAATTTTTACTTTATTAGATAAAGTTTCTAATTTAATATCTGCAGCAGTAATTACGTTTTTTTGTTTATCTAGTTTACCAATTACAGTAACTCCGGTTCCTACTGCTAATTGATTTTTTAAAAAGGCTCTATTAAAGATAGAAACTCCTACTACTCCTGACGGAGTTACTAGCCTAAAATTCATTTTATTTAAACCTGCTTTAAAGCGCATTAAAATAGGTACACTTTCTACTCGTCCATCAATAACGATTTTTTCTCCATCTTCTACTTCTTGTAGGTTATTTCTTTCTAGTATTTCATAACGAAATGGATAATGGGTTACTAAATCTTCTATCGTATAAATTCCTATTTTATTTAATAAAGCAAGAGATTTCGGACCAATTCCTTTTACGTCTTTTAATTCTGCCACTCGACCACTTCCTTCTTGGCATATTATAACATATTTCAACATCTTTTTTCCAATGTTTTTTTATAATTTGTTTTTTTTTCAGTTTTTTTGTTTTTTTTTTCATTTTTTTATTGACAAAAAGTAGTGTTTCGGTTAGTATAGGAACTACCAATTCGGAATTAGGCGAATTGGTCGCTAGTATCACACTAGCCAACCCCTTTTTATTCTTTTTTGAGGTTGCCCTTCAGGGGGTGCAACCTCTTAGATGAAAAGTAAAAGAAGACCTTTGCCGGGGTCTTCTTTTTTTAGTTAAATTCGTCTGTAAAGTTTCCGTTAATGAAGATTGGCACTTCTTCATTATTTTTTGTTATTCCTATAATTTTTAAATCTTTTGTGCCAATCATAAAGTCAACATGTGAATCACATTTATTTAAATGATATTTATCAAATAATACTTTTTTATCAGTTTTTGGACCATTTTCAATACACTCTGGAAAGGAATCTCCTAAAGCTAAATGACATGCTGCATTTTCATCAAATAGTGTTTCTAGGAATACTTGGTTACAATTTGCTATAGGTGAATCATATGGTACTAGTGCGACTTCTCCTAGCATATTTGAATTTTCACAAATATTTACTAATTCTTTTAGTGTATCTTCTCCCGTTTCAGCATGTACTTCGGTTACTTTTCCTTCTTTAAATGTAATACTAAAGTTGTCAATGATTACATCTTGATAAGATAATGGCTTAGAAGAATAAACAATTCCTTCTGCAGTTAAGCAGTCTGGAGATGTGAATACTTCTTCTGTTGGAAAATTCACAAGAACTTCCTTACCGTTAGCTAGAGTTTCATTTCCAGATGTAAAACGATATTTTTCAGGTAACCCTATTTTAAAAGATGTTCCATTACTACTTTCATACCTTAACTCCTTAAACTGGTACTCAGTTAGTTTGGTTGCTCTCGATTTTAATTTTTCTATTTTCTCATCCCAAATAGCACTAGGATTTTCTTCTTTAATGCTACATATATCAAATATCTTGTTCCACAATTCTTCTACAGGATTTTCTGCATTTGGATATAATTCTTCAGCCCAGGTAGACGTTGGTACTGCTGCGATACACCATGCTAATTCTGATTTATCTCTCATATCATCAAAAACTTTTCTTGTTTCATATGAGTATTTCGTCATAGCACTCATTTTTTTTGCATCAATATCTTTCATTAAACCTGGAGTTTGTGATGCTAACATTAGAAATGCTGCATTCTTTTTTGCATAAATATTCCAGTTTTCTTTATTCCAGTAACTTAATTTTTTTAACTCTTCTACATCTAAGTTTTTTAATGCATCGTGCTTTAAATATGGATCTACAATGTCTACATATATATCTTTTACTCCCATACTTAAAGCTATTTTATGGACTATTCTCGCAAAATCTATTCTTTCTATATTTACACTAATAAACAACGGTTGGCTTTTTTCTACTTTTAAACAACTTTCTAATAAAACTTTAGCATATTTTTCTAATAATTCTTGCATATTCTTTCTCCTTTTCTATTAGAAAAATAAAGTAGTGTTTTTACTACTTTATTTTATTCCCTTTCTTTATTTTTATTAGCTAAAGATTCATAATACTGATATCTTTCCTCTGCTTCTTGTTTATTCTTAGCTAATAATTGTTTATGGTTTTTAGATATTTTTTCTAAAGAGCGATATCTATCTTCTCCAAGGATAAATTCTTCATATTGTGAGAAGTCTCCTTTACTATCCATTTTAAATTCTTTTGTTTCTGGATTGTAATGGAAAATTGGGAAATATCCTGATCTAGTTGCTTCTTTTTCTTCTACAATAGAGTTTTTCATTCCTTTAATAATTCCTTGTGCGATACATGGTGCATAAGCAATAATAATTGATGGTCCATTATAACTTTCTGCTTCCTGTAATACTTTTACTGCTTGCCCAGGATTGGCACCTAGAGAAATCGTTGCAACATATACATGTGGATATGTTAAAGCTATTTTAGCAAGATCTTTTTTAGCAGTCTCTTTTCCGTGAGATGCGAATTTAGCAACTGCTCCTGCTCTTGTTGACTTCGATGCTTGTCCACCTGTGTTTGAATATACTTCTGTATCTAGTACTAAAATATTTACATTTTCATTATTAGCTAATACATGATCAATTCCATTATAACCAATATCATATGCCCAGCCATCTCCACCAATCATCCAAACAGATTTTGGTTTGATAAAATTCTTCAGTGGTAATAATTCTTTTATTTTAGTCTCTTCAATTACCTTTAATAATTCTTCTGCATTTTCCATATTTTGGTTTTCTACATAATTTTTATAAGTCTCTTGTTGTGACTTTTTCACATCTTTAATATTTTCTGTAATTAATTTCTTTATTCTTGCTTTTACTGTTTCATCGGCAATTTTCATACCATATCCAAATTCAGCATTATCTTCAAATAAAGAGTTTGCCCATGGTACTGAATATGGCATAGCAGGAGTTGAAGCACCGTAAATAGAAGAACATCCTGTAGCGTTCGCAACAATCATTCTATCTCCAAATAATTGGGTAAGTAATTTTAGATAAGGAGTTTCTCCACAACCTGCACAGGCTCCGGAAAACTCAAATTTAGGAGTTTTAAACTGACTACCTTTTACTGTTATTGTTGGCATTACATTTTTTTCTGTTACTTCATTAAATAAGTAATTATATTCTTCTTTTGCTTTTCCTTCATCTAGTTCTTCTTTAATCTTCATCATTAGTGCTTTGGCACCCTTTTTACCAGGACAAATATTTTCACAAAGTCCACAACCAGTACAATCTGGAATACTAATACCTACTGTATACATTAAATTTTGATCTTTGATGTTTGCTGGTATTAATTTTTCTCTTAGACTATCTGGCGCATCCATAACTTCTTTTTCATCTAATAAGAAAGGTCTAATTACTGCATGTGGACATACTAAAGAACATAAATTACAAGAGATACAGTTTTCACTATTAAAGCATGGTACGATATCGGAAATACTTCTTTTTTCTCTTTTGGTTGTTCCAGCTTCAAATGTTCCATCTGGATTTTTCATGAAGCTACTTACAGGAAGAGTATCTCCTTCCATACTACTAATAAGTTCAAACATATCTTTTTTCTTTGGAAATTCTTCTACATAGTCTACTACAGGTAATTTTACTTGAATTAAACTATTCATACTACAGTCTATGGCTTTGATATTTTTCTCTACAATTCCACCACTTTTATTAGCAAATTTAGCTGCTAGATTTTCTTTTATTTTTTGTACTGTAAAATCAAAGTCCATAATCTTTCCTAGTTTAAAGATTAAAGTCTCCATAATCGCACTAATTTTACCTGATAATCCATTATCAGCAGCAATTCTTCCGGCATCTACAATATAGAATTTTATATTTCTAGATTGTAAAATCTTTTTATCATGGGATGTCATTTCTTTTAGAATTTCATCTTTATTTTTATTTGTATTCAGTAAGAATATACCATTCTTTTTTATTTTATCTAACATCTTCATTTTTTGAAGATAAGATTCTTTTGTACAAACTACCATACTTGGGTTTTCCACATAATAACTGGCTTTTATTGGTTTGTTCCCCATTCTTAAATGTGACATGGTAATTCCGCCCGATTTTTTAGAATCGTATTGGAAATATCCTTGAACATAGGCTCTAGTATAAGTACCAGTTAGCTTCATAATATCTTTACAAGCACTTACCATACCATCACTACCATAACCGTAAATTAAGAATTCTATGTTTTGACTAGGTAGGCGAAATTCTTTATCATAATCAATAGAAAGATTAGTTACATCATCGTTGATTCCTACTGTAAAGTTTGTATGGGCATCTTTTTTGTCCATGTAGTCATAGATTCCTTTGATCATTGCCGGTGTTGTATTTTTACTAGAAAGGCCATAGCGACCGCCTAAAACTTTTACTTTACCTTCTACTTCTTTAATTGTTTTTACAACATCTAAATATAAAGGTTCTCCAGCAGAACCGGGTTCTTTTGTACGGTCTAGTACTACTATTTTCTTTACTGACTTTGGTAATGCTTTTAAAAAGTATTTTGCACTGAATGGACGATACAAATGAACCTCTAATAGTCCCAAATCATTTCTTTTCTTTCCTAAGTAATCTAGTGTTTCTTTGATTGTTTCACAGACACTTCCCATAGCAACGATTACTTTATTAGCAGTTTCACTTCCATAGTAATTAAATGGAGCGTAGTCTTCTCCTGTTATCTTATTAATTTCTTGCATATAGTCATTTACTATATCTGGGATTTTATCATAGTAAGTATTTCTAACTTCCGTTGCTTGGAAATAGATATCTTCATTTTGTGATGTACCTCTTATTACTGGTGAAGATGGATTTAGTGCTCTATCTCTAAACTCTTGTAAAGCTTTTTGATCAATTAATTCTTTTAATTTTTCTGTGTCTATGACTTCTACTTTCTGTAATTCATGACTGGTTCTAAATCCATCAAAAAAGTTTATAAATGGAACTCTTCCTTTAATTGCAGAAAGATGAGCAACTCCTGTTAAATCCATTACCTGTTGTACAGAAGAAGAGGCAAGCATAGCAAAACCAGTTCCTCTTGCCGCATAAATATCTTGATGATCTCCAAAGATTGATAGGGCATGTGTTGCTAGTGAACGCGCAGCAACATTAATGACGCAAGGTAATAATTCTCCGGCAATTTTATACATATTTGGAATCATCAATAGTAATCCTTGGCTTGCTGTATATGTTGTAGTTAAGCATCCGGCTTGAAGCGAACCATGAACCATACCAGCAGCTCCTGCTTCTGATTCCATCTCTACTACTTTTACAGGCATATCAAAATAGTTCTTTTTTCCTTCATTAGCCCATTTATCTGTTAATTCTGCCATAGGAGATGCTGGAGTGATTGGATAAATTCCGGCGACATCGGTAAAATTATATGATACATAGCTACAAGCTTCATTTCCATCCATTATTTTCTTCATCGTGTTTCCTCCCTTACTTTTTCATTATATCGCATTTTTATTTATTTTTCATTAAAAAACTGTATAGATTTCCTATACAGTATTTCTTCTATAAATATGATGCTCGATAATTCATATTTGATTTACTACTTTTTATTAATATTCTAGATAGTATCTTGGAAAGTTTTATCCTACTTATAATCATCTTGTGTCACGATTATATCTTGCTTTGGCTTATCAGTTGTATCTACATAAGTACTATCTTCTCCTAATTTTGCTACATCCTCAGCATTATTCCAACACTTTGCTAAATCAAAAGATTCATCTGTTAGTGACATTGTTAAATTGATTAAAAAAGGAATCATGAATAATACTACTAATGCAATTAAACTGTTCTTTAATGCTGCTTTATATTTTTTTTCTTCTGGGTTTGTCATTAATCTTATAAAGCAAAATGTTAATGCAACCATTGCTAGGATAGGACCTACAATTTGAATTAAATTTACGATTGTCTTAGTAATATTTAATAAATTGGCGATTCCGCTACTGCCACAGGCATCAATGATATTTTGACTTATTCTTTCATATGCTAAAATGTACATATTATTCCTTCTTTCCTAATTCCTTCTCATACACTAAATAATAAGTTCCTTCTACTGGAATTGTTTGATATTCTTTTCCAAAGATATGTTCAATTCCTCTCTTTGATGGGATGTTACTGTATTCACAAGCTATTACTACTTTTTTAATACCATATTCTTTTATTGTATTTAATGCTAGTTTTAATATTTCTTTATAATGTCCTTTGTTTCTTTCTGTTGGTCTAATATCTATACCGATATGTCCATATACTTCACCATGAGGAAATTCTAGGGAATGTCTAATATCTAATAAAGCAATTAGATTATCTTCTTCTTTGGTTAATACTAAATAAGTTGTGCATCCTATTTGTCCTTTTTTTAGTTTTTCTTCTTGATCTAACTTTTCTTCTTCTTTTAACCAATCATAGAAATCTTCATATTCGTCATAAGATTTTCCTAAAATTAAAGAGCAGTCTCCGGCTTCTATCTTCTCATTTACAGCATAGTGTTCCTGTGCGAAATCTGTTACTATATTTTTATCGAAAATAGTTACTGGTCGTACATATAATTCCATTTTATCCCTCTTTTTTATTATACCATATTTATTCTTTTACAATCCAGAAGGTTGACATATCTCTTAATCCATTTTCTCCGCCGGCCACGGGTGTATTAATTATTTCATTTTTTATAACTAATTCGCTAGATGAACCACCATCTAAGTTTGCAGCATTATAAGCTCCATAATTTTCCATGATTTCAGTTAGGTCTACCATGTCAGCACCAATGCTACTTGGCAACCTTCCATTAATTACTAAAAATAGGACGATTCCATCTTTTCTTTGTCCAATCGCTGTCCGTGGTGCAATTCCCCAACCACCATTTCCTTTAATAAAGGAGCTTTTTCCGTTTACAATTAGAAATGGTCCAAATTCTATTGCATCTCGATACCCCATCTCTAATGCTTCTTCTTTGGTCATCTTCCCTAATACTAATTTATTTTCTTTTGTAAAGCCAATGAATCCTCCACCCATATTGGCATCTTGAAAATCACTTACTACTTTTCCGTTTTGGATAACAGTTCCATGGGGAATTGCTCCATTGGAGTTCCAATCTGGATCATAGAATCCTCCTGCATTCATTGCAATCACTGCATTTTCTCTCTTTGCAACATCTGTAATTGCTTCTCCTCTTTTTCCTAAATATTGTGTCGTGGCAATGGATATTTTAGATGGGTCATAGATTGCTACTAAAAAACCTTGGTATGTTTTTCCACTAACATTGATTACTTTATATAAATCATTTCCTGGGTCTTTTGTTAGTATTTCTTTTTCATATTTATTTTTATAAATCAACATGTTACTTCCATATTTTCTAAAATTAATTAAATCAGGGTCACTTACTTCTCCCACTTCAATGATTTTATTAGCTTCTAGTACTTCTTGAATTGTCTCATCACTATAAAACCAAGTTGCTAAATATTGATGAGACATCGTAGTCATAGCACTTGTAATCCAAAAATTACGAAATCCTGGCCAGGGACCATAGAACAAAAATAAAAAGGTAGAAAGACCTACTATAAAAGTACTTCCTCCGATAATTGCAAATTTCTTTTTAAAACTCCATTTTTGTTTTTCTTTCTTTGTACTTTTCTTATTTTTTGTATCTTCATTTATAGGTGGAACACTATATAGCGGTGTTACTGTTATCTTTTTACTTCTTTTTTTCATACACTAAAAGTCTTCCTTTCCTGCATATTCTTTATCATTATTAAAATCAATATATTTTTTTGTCGTATTATATTTTTGGATAGGTGGTATACCCGTCCCATTTTCTTCATTATATTTATTATATTCTTCAATATTTTGATTTACTTGAACAATGTCATTTATAAAGTAATTAACCATTTCTTCATATGAAAGAGCATATGTTTGGCATTTATTATTAGCTTCCGCCTCAGGAAAATAAATATCTTTACAGTTTTCTTTTAACTTCTCTGCGATTTTTCCCATTTCATCTAACTTTTGTTCATACTTTTCTAATTCTATTAGGCAGTTATTGATTGTAAGATTTAGTGTTTCAAAATAAAGTTCTGCAAAAACGTTATCATACAAGCTGTCTCTAGTGTTACTGAAGTTTGTTGCTTCTCTTTTAAATATTTCATAATTTTTATCTACTTTTTCCATTCTTTTTGCTACTTCTTCTTTGTCTGCACTGAAACTCATTGTAAAGTTTGTAATAAGACCAATTGCAATTAAAAAAACACCTAAACTAAATAGTATTTTTACTTGTTTTGTCATCTTATCGCCTACCTTATCATTTTATATCGTATCATTTTTTTCCTTTTTTGTATAGGATAATTGGAAAATATTAGTCAAAAAAAGACGCCTTAGGCGCTTTCTTTTTTAAATATAAATATTTTACTAAATATATAATTCGCAACAATTACTATTACATTCATCAGTACTTTTGAGAGCATTTTTCCTAAGTTCATTATACTGATGCAAATGTACATTCCTGCCATATCAATTCCAAGAGATAGTATTCTAAAGAAGAAGAAAGAAAATATTTCTTTTATTACTACCTTTTTATCTAAAGATTTGGAATTAAAGACAAATAATTTGTTTGTTACAAAAGCAAAAAGTACGGATAAGAACCAAGCGATGAAGTTATTTATATATACATTCATTCCTGTCTTATCTAATAAATAGAAACTTATAATATTTACTAATGTCGTTAGTACTCCAAAGAATCCATACCATAATATCTCTTTTATTTTGTTATACCAAGAAATATTGTTATCTTCTTCAATTATATTTTCTATTGTCATTATCATGTTTTCTGTATTTGATTTAAACTTTTTTGGCTTAAATTTCTTAGCTTTATTTAGTGTTTTACCAATTTGATTAAAGTCTTTTAACTCTAGTAGGTATCCTTCGTGTTCAAACTCTTTAATAATTTGTTTTTGATGGTCATTTACGTGTTCTTTATACTTTTTTAATCTTGCGGCTGCGATTACTTTTTTTCCTTTTTTTACAGCAGTTATAATAGAACCTACTCCACCATGAGTAATTAAAATATCACAATTATCTATATACTTATTAAATTCATCTGGTGAAATTAAGTCAAAAATTTCCATATTTTCTGATTTGTATTTTGTGTTTCCTGCCTGAACGATTACTTTTTCTTTAATTTCCCCTTTTTCAATCGCCTTATCGATTGCTTCTAAAAGTCTTGGGAATTCTTTATCTTGTGTTCCTAATGTTACAAATATCATTAATAAATCCATCCCCCATCTATTGCTTTAGGATATACTTTTTTCATGGATGGCCACTGTACAATAAAATGGTCTGCAAAGTGGTATATCAACTTTCCTGTTGATGTTTTTGTAGTAATATTAGCAAATGTTTCAATGTAAATAATTTTACTTCCTAATATTTTTCCTATACAACACATTGGTCCTGCGGTATGTGTTCCTGTTGTGATAATATAATCTGGATGAAGCTTTATATAAAAATATAGGCTTTTAAAACAATTGTAAAGTAGTTTAAATATATAGGTAAATGGATGTAGTTTCGTTCCATATACTAAATAGCTTATTTTTTCTGGATATTTTTCTTTTAATTTTAAATTTGATTTTGTTTTTTCTGTAATAATATGATAATCATATTTTTCAAACATTGGACTTAATTGCATTAATTCATTTAGATGTCCACCTGTGGATGATATAAATAGCACATTTCTTTTCATCTTTTTACCTTCTTTTCTAATAAATTATACCAGTCTTCTTGTACTACTTCTTTTGTATATTGTTTTACACTTTTTCTAGCTTCTTTGCCCATTTTTTTTCTTTCTTCCTCTTTTTTCATTAAATCTTCTATCTTTTTTATCATAGCTGTCGCATTTCTATTTTTTATTAAGTATCCATTTTTTCCGCTACTAATAATTTCTCTTGCACCTTCTGCAGAAGAGAATGCAATACAAGGAATTCCATGTGACATTGCTTCTAATAAAACAATACCAAAAGATTCTGTATATGAAGTCATAACATATAGTGATGACTGGTGTAGCATTTTATCGATATAATCTTTGGATCTAAAACCATGTAAAGTGATTTTTTCTTCTAAATTTCTTGTTTTTATATATTCTTCTAGTTTGTCTCTTTCTGGTCCATCTCCAATTATGTCTAAATGCCAGTTTTTGTGCTTTTTAGATAATTGTTTAAATATTCTTAGAAGGTCCATGTATCCTTTTTCTTGTGACAATCTTCCAACAGAGATAATTCTTTTTTCTTCTAATGGAGCTAATCTTTTTGGGATACTATCTAACATATTAGGAATATAAATGCACCTACATTTATATTTTCTTAATTTCTTTGTATAATATTTTTTTAAATCCTTTGATACTAATACAAAATAATCTAAGTTTTTACTACTTCTTACTACATCTATTGCATATTTTTCATTGTTATGGTGATGGTTGTGTTCCCATCCTATTTTTACAATGTTTGATTTTCCATATACTGATAACCATTCATTTAAAAAAGTTCTCGTTGAAATCATAATATCAGCATTACTTTCGCTAATAGCTTTTTTCATTACAGAAAAACGTTTTGGATACATAAAGATTCCAGAGACTGCATCTTTCATAAAACTTAAGAATTTTAGTTTTGAAAAATAATCTGTTGCTAACTTTTTTGTTAATTTAATAAAGTGTCCATGAAGAAACAATGTTTTATAACTTGCTACTCTAACAGGAAGATTACTATCTATTAAATATGTTATCTTCACCCTTTCATCAATATCAAATGCTGGTTTATCATATAATTTATAAATGCAAATAATTTCTACTTTATATTTTTCACATAAAATATTTGCTAAAGCAGCAATTGATTTTTCCACTCCACCATATCCCAAATGTAATGACAATATTGCAATCTTTTTCATCGTACCACCCATTATCATTATATCATTAATTCCTTGAAAAAAAAAGAAAAGACCGAGTTTCGGTCTTATTATTTACGACTTTTTTTTAAATCTAATAGAAAATCTGTGAAAAAGAATATCGCTAGTGCTATCGCTGGTATTAAAACAATAGTATAAAAACCTTTTTGAGATAAAAGATAGTTTAAGATTGTCCCCGCGAAAGGAACAGTCATTTTATAGGTTCCAAGAATACAGCTGTCATCAATATTTTCAATTGTTCCATCTTCCCTTTTTAAGGAATATATTTTTTTTCCAAGACTATCTTTTGTCACTGCTGCTATTTGGTTGGTACGAAGTACAGTTGCTCCATTTTCTAGCGTTATATATGAAATAATGTCCTTTTCTTTTACCTTTTTTTCTGTCTTATCAGCAATTACTAAATCTCCTTTTACTGTTTTTGGTTCTAGGATGTTACTTTCTACTTCTACAAGTACATGATTTCCCAATTCTATTACTCCAGTCTCTGTTATTTTATTCGACAACGTTAGGACTGTAATAGCTATCACAATAATAACTACATAAATAGTTATTATAATATTTCTCAACATCTTGTAATAAAGAAAAAAAGCTTAAAGCTTTTTAAATCCTCTTATTGTCCCATATTTGTAGGTTGTCCAACTACTGGTGTAGGTTGTTCTGCTACAATTGTTGGTTCATTAGATGGTGTTTGAACAACTGGTTGTTGATTTGGGCCTACAAGATTAGAAATTGGGATAGATTGTGTATTTTCTAATGGATTTGCTCCTCCGTAAATTTGATGCTGTGGCTCTTGAATGTTAATTTCTGGAACAATTGGATTTGCTCCTCCATAAATTACTGGTTGTTCTGCTATAGGAGTAACATTAGCTTCCACTTCTTGAGCAGCTGGCTCTACTGCAGGTGCCACTGGAGCATCCATCACTGGAGCAGCTGTTTCTACTGCAGGTGCCACTGGAGCATCCATCACTGGAGCAGCTGGCTCTACTGCAGGTGCCGCTGGAGCATCCATCAC
>CALVYF010000028.1 GCA_944372055.1 uncultured Bacilli bacterium
GGGATAATTTCCAATTTACAACAAACTATTAAATTTTTCAAAATTTATATTGACTTTTAATAGTTAGTCTCCTTTTTCTTCTAAACTTGTATCTTCTACGATACTTCCACAATAACTACACCAAGTCTTTCCACCTCTATTTAGGTGATTCGGTGCTCCACAGTTTTGACAGTTTACTGTGATTTTGTCATCTTTTTTATCGTTTCCTTTCGTATTATAATAGGTAATTGTACCATCTACCTTGTTTAAAAGCATTCCATCAATTAAGTCTTTTTCATCTAAATATGCTAAATCATCTAAAACTTGCTTTTGTATTTCTTGAAATGTTTTCCCTGGAATATGAGGAATTCTTGCAGCTATCTCTGGTATTTGTAACTTGCTTCTATAAATATAAGGGCGATATTTTTTTAATAACTCTTGCTCTTCTTTACTACAACGATTTACTAATCCGTTTGCTTCATCTACAAAATAATCCTCTGGAATTTTTTTTATTTGTTTTAAATATCGAATCTTTAATATACATTCTGCATATGTACATCCTGCAAGTTCAGCAATTTGCTTTATATCCTCTTCGTTACTTTTTATAATTTGAGAATATATTATTTTCATTTTTTTTATGAAATCTTCATCTTTTAAAGATTCTGTACCATAGAATTTTGTATAATCTATATACTTTCTTTCTTGGGACTTATTTACGGGCTTTATTTGCTCATTTACTATTTTTATTACACTGCTAATTATTATAATCATAAATATTATTATATATAAAGTTTCTATCATATTTAACACTCTACTTTCTATTTTTATTATATAGTAAGTAGTGTTGTTTTGC
This sequence comes from uncultured Bacilli bacterium, assembly GCA_944372055.1. GTDB lineage: Bacteria > Bacillota_I > Bacilli_A > RF39 > UBA660 > Faecimonas. The sequence goes on from CALVYF010000028.1 coordinate 833, forward strand.
AAAAGAAAAAGACGAAGAATCGTCTTTAATCAATATTTATTAATTCATATTCTCTAGTACCAAATCCTAATTCAGCTGATGCTTCTACTGTGTGCACTCCGTGAAGAGATTCAATACGGTTTATTAGTTTGTCTTTTCCAGGATCTTTAGAATTATATACTAAATCTAGACATGCTTGATCTATGGCAATAGGATCTAGGCTTGCTAAAATACCAATATCTTTCATACATGGTGCAGACGCATTTCCATCGCAGTCGCAATCTATTGAAATGTTTTTCATAACATTAATATAAGCTATATTTCCTTGGAAATATTTTACTACACTAGAGGCAGCATCTGCCATTGCTTCTAAGAACTTGTCTTGGTCTGGAAGGTTATTAAACAACTCTTCTTGTTTATTTGTTGCTCCAGCTGTATGAATTAATGTTTTTCCAGCGGAAGATGCACAACCAATGGATAGTTGCTTTAATGCTCCTCCGTAGCCACCCATGGCGTGACCCTTAAAATGTGATAACACTAATAAAGAATCGTAGTTAGCTAAATCTTTACCAACATAATTTTTCTTTAATACCTTTCCATTTGGAACGTCTAGTTCCATATCAGGTCCTTCTTCATCTAATAAATCAAATGGAAAATATTTATCCCATTCATGGTCTTTAATTAGTTGCTTATGTTTTTCGGTAGAGTTTCTTGCTCCTTCATATGCAGTATTGCATTCTACTACTGTTCCTTTTACATAGTCTACCATGTCTTTTACAAATTCTGGTCTTAAATAATTTTGATTTCCTTGTTCTCCAGAATGCATCTTTACTGCTACTTTTCCTGGTAATTCCTTTCCTAAAGCCTTATATGCTTTAATCATGTTTTCTGGAGTAATATCCTTAATAAAATATACTTTTGCTTTTTCCATAGTATTCTCTCCTTTCAAGTTTAGTCTACCACTTAAAGTTTGCTTTATGTCAAGTTTATTTTTTCTATTTGTTTTCTTAAATCTTCTTTATCTTTCTCATCTGGATGCATTTTTGCTTGTTCAAAGTTCTGTAAACTCACTTGAAGATTTTTATCCTCTGGATGCTCTCTAATTAACTGGAGATATTTATCTTTTACTTGATTTTTCATTTTTCCTTGACAAAAGAAAGTTCCCATTATTTTTGTGGACTTTGGAATTATTGTTTTTATTCTTTCTTCCAAGGTATCAAAGTATTCTTTACTTCCTCCAAAGCCAGCAGTTGCAAATAAAAATACTTTCTTATTTTCTAATTTTTCTAATAGACATCTTATTTTTTCTGTACACATTCCTTTTATGATAGGAGTTCCAACATAATAAATATCTCCACTTGGTACTTCTTCTATTAATTTGTCACTTATTTTTTCATAATATGCATCTTTTAATTCTTCTTTTATTACTTCAGCTAATTCTTCTGTATTTCCTGTTAAAGAATCGTAAATTATTATACTTTTCATTTTACCTTACCTCTTTTACTATCATCTGTATGTTTGTAATTCCTTTTCCTTCATTCGGATGATAATGAGAATATATATGATCAAAAATAAATAAGCATAATAAAGAGCAGCAAATGATAGCTAATTTTTTAGGATTCATTTTTTGTAAAACATTGTCGATTAACGGAGCTAAAATATAGACTAATATAATTCCACCAATGCCAAAAACCAGTAGTCCTTCGGCACATACGCGTCCTTGAATATTTAAAAAGTATCCACTGTAATCCCACCATTTCGTGCCATCAAAAACGTATTCTAAATATACTGCAGTAAAATATTCTACTAGTCCACATAATAGAATAATTAAAATAAATTCTTGTAATGGTTTTTTTCTGAATTTATGTAATATTGTTAATATTAGTAAACAGCCATACCCATATATTGGTAGCCAAGGGCCTTGTAAAACACCTCTTTTTACAAATTCCCCGTGTTCTATAATGTGCATGATTACTTCAAATGACCAACCGATTATCGATGCTATAAAGAATAATGCTAGTAATGACCATATACTATACCTTCTAGTATAGTTCAAAGTATCTAATTTTTTTCTTTGATGTTTTTCAGGAATGCTAAATAAGCGCATCGGATATTCTTTTCCTTGGATTATATTTTTATATATTTCTAATCGTTCTTTTTTAATTTCTTCTTGTTCTTCTTTTTCTCTTTCTTTCGTATCTGATAGGGAAATACCTAAAAAGTCTGCTAATACCCTTTTTATTCCCTTAGGCTTTTCTAACTTTTCTTGTGATTTTTTTAAACCATTTATTACATCTTCATACTCTGCTTCTAATTTGTCCTTAGGGGCTTTTTCATATAGATATTCGTCATTTAGCTTTTCTATTCCTGGTATTTTCTTCTCCTTGCTCAATCTTCTTAAATTAGCATAATATTCCGTAATTGTTGCTATTCTATATGGATTTGAATATAAAATTTCTGTAAGTCCAAATGTCAATCCCCCTAAAATGACCCATCCAATATAAGACATTTCTAGTTTGAAACATTCCCATTTATGACCGTCCATCATTTTTCTTGATAAATTAATAGCATCTAGTGTTTTTATCTTAGGATTCTCTGCTACAATATATGGAACTAATATATAAGAATATCTTTTTATAAAAATACCTACTAGTGTTAAACACCATAAACTATAAAATGCAGAAGTTACAAACATTGTCCAAGAAGTTCTTGTCCAAGATTTGATTCTTAATAAAAATAAGAATCTTTGCATTGGCACTTTCTTATATACTCTTCCTTCTAAAAATATTCTTCTTGAGATTACTTGGTACATATTTATTAAAAATAACCATATCAAAAAACTTATTAATAAGCTACAAATAATTAGGATGATAGATGTTATATTAGGATGACCAATAATCGAGTTCATTCCAACAATAAAATTCACATAAATCGATCCGGTAGAAAAAGCATTTACTATCATAGCAAAAACTCCTCTACTTCTGCCTAAAACTTGATTTTGATTTTTTTTATCTTTTTCTATTATTTCTTGTTTTAATTTATTAGTTATTTTTTTACTTTCTTGTTCTTTTCCATTTAATGCTTCTTCTACTGCTTTATCTATATTTTTAGAATCTGTAATTACAGTTTCTGGAAACTTTTGCACTTTAGTAATATTTAGTGAGCCAGTAAATTCAGTTCCTATAAATGCCGCCATCACACAGACTACTAGAAAGATAGGATAGTGGTTTTTCAAATTTTTCCTTGCTCTTCTTTTCAGTTCACTTCTTGTTTCCATACTTTCTCCTTTTGGAATATTTATTATTCTATATTATACACTATATTCGAAATATGTAAAAGTTTTTTCCAGAATAAAACCATTACTCATATTAGGTAATGGTTCCTTTATAAAGTTTAAATTTTCTTTAATAATATTTTTGAAGCCTCATAATGTGGCTCTATTAATTTTTTCCCTTCTGGTGTTAATTTCTTATAACTTCTTTCTAGTTTGTTTGCTACAAACTTTGCACCTTCATCAATAGACATATTTTTTTCGACATATACCATTCTAAGTAATGAAGGAACGCTATAGAAATGAGCCATAGCATCTGCATCTGCAATACATATTTCTTCCGGGGTTCTTTTTTCCTTTATTATGCTTCCTCGGTGATTTAGTATACATTTTTGAATATGATTAATTTGTTCTTCTTTTACGTTTAATGGTTCTAATATCTCTCTTGCTATCTCTGCTCCTATAATGTGATGATTTTCATAAAAATCTTTATTAGTTACAGAAGCCACGTCATGTAGTAAAGCAGCAAGTGCTACTATATCATGATTTGCATGATACTCTTTATAAATTTTTAATGCGATTTTATAAACTAATTCAATATGATGATCCCAGGCTCCAATTCCGTATTCGTTAGATGGTAATAGACATCTTTTTTTACTTCTTCATATACTACTTTTATTATTTCTTCCATTTTTTTCCTTCCTTTTGTCTATAATCTTTTTGTTTTATTTATCTTCTGCTTCCTCTTCGAAATCCCTCTTGAAACGCCTCTAAAAAACTTTGATTTTTAGATAGCTTTTTCTCTATACCATTTACAAATAGAGGTATATTGGATATTTCTTGTATATTTTCATCGTATGAATAAAAAGCAATTTCTTGTCTTGTAATAACCCCTTCAATTACTAGCATATTTTCTTTTCCTGGGATTTTTTTAGTTAAAGACTGTATATATTTTAGCATATCTTTGTCTGCGTCACTTAATCTAGGTGCACCTCTTAATCCAGGATGTGTGTGAAACATAACATAGTATGGAGTATCTGTAACGTATAAATCCCAACCTGTTTTAGGTATCCATTTTTCTATATCGTATTGTATATATTTAGTGTTTCTTTCCTGATATATATCATTGCTGTCTATTAATATTTTATCTATTAAAATATCGTTTCCGCTTTTCTTTATTTGCATTGTACCACTGATTTCTTCTTTGTTACTTCTATTTAGTTGAATTAAATTATTAAACTGGTCTTCTCTCATATAGATATTTACCATATACTCCTCCTTGTTAATAATATGATATAATATCTTACCTTTTTTTGCAAATTTTAGGCATAATAAAACTAATACCTGTTGTGGTATTAGTTTCTCTTTTATTTTAAAACATTCTTTAAAACAATTGTCTTTATTCTAGACATTTCTTGTAATGTTGTCGCAATACCTTCATTACCAATTCCAGAATGCTTCCATCCTCCAAAAGGCATTTCTGCAGAACGGAAGAAACTTGCTCCATTGATTACAGCTCCACCTACTTCTAATTTTTCCGCTACTTTGAAAGCATTATTCATATCTCTCGTAATAATACTTCCACATAACCCAAAACTAGATTGGTTTGCAATTTCTATTGCTTCATCGATGGTATCAAATCCACAAATAGGAATTACTGGACCAAACACTTCCATATCTTTCATAATATCCATGTCTTTTGTGACATCTATTAGGACAGCTGGCTCATAGTAAGCTCCATTTCTACGTCCTCCAAATATTAGCTTGGCACCCTGGGCTACTGTTATTGCTACTTGCTCCTCAACACGTTTTGCTGCCCGTTCATTAATTAAGCAGCCAATTTCTGTTTTTTCATCCATTGGATTACCAATTTGCATTCTACTTATTCTCTCAATTACTCGACGAGTAAATTCATCTTTGATATCATTGTGGATCAAGAAACGTTTACTTGCACAACACACTTGACCTGTATTATAAAGTCTTCCCCAAACCATTTCTTCTACGGCTAAATCTAAGTCTCCATCTTTATCTAAAATGAAAGCATCATTTCCACCTAACTCTAGCATTACATGAGTTAAGTTTTTACTAGCGGTCGCCATTGTTTCCATACCAACTGCTGTTGATCCTGTTACACTTACTAGATGAACTCCTTTATGTCTCGCTAAAGCTTGACCAGTTATTGGGCCATCTCCAGATATACAACTAATTACTCCATCTGGTACTCCTGCCTCTTTTAATAAAAGGCAATATCTATGTAGAGTTAGAGGATTATATGTTGATGGTTTTACAATAACTGCATTTCCCATGATTAGTGCACTAGGCACTTTTTGTCCAAATAAATCACATGGAAAGTTAAACGGAATAATACAAGCAACGACTCCTAAAGGTTGTCTAATTGTAAACTGAACATCATTTTCATGCCCTGCTTCATTTCCTGTTGGAATGTTAATTCCATATAAATGTTTGGCTCTTTCTACGTAAGCATATACGAAAGTTCTAGTATTAGAAATATCTCCTCTAGCTTCCGTAATTGGTTTACCTGTTTCTCTACATAAAAGTTCTGCCAACTCTTCCTTATCTCTTTCTACTAAGTCAACAAACTTTTCTAGAATGCGTCCACGTTCGTGTAGAGGTACTTCTGCCCATTTTTTTTGGGCAGCAACAGCAGCTTTTACAGCTATATCTACATCTTCTTCTGTAGAATTTGGAACTGTGTCAATAAACTCTCCTGTTGCTGGATTTGTTACTTCAATTACTTGATGGTTGCTAGCATCCATCTCCATCCCTTTTATTAAGTTCTTCATTACTACCTCCTAATTTTTACCAAAAGCGGTAAATGATAACATTAATCCACCACAGATATTAGCGGAATGTTCATCATATCCATATTCACCAAATGTAAATACAGTAATAAAAGGTACTCCTTTAGTTTCTTTTACTAATTGTTTATGCACTTCTTCAATACGATTTCCAATTCCTAATTTTCTTCCACCACAGTGTACTAAGAAATATGCTGCTGGATCTGTATATAATTGTTTTTTTACATCTTTTAATGTGTTTCCAGTAGAATCAATCAATTCATCTACAGTTGCTTCTAATTGAAGAATTGCAGTTCCTGGAACAGCTTTATTACCTAGTGTAATCGTATCATCAGTTGTAGTTCTTGTTCCCATATCATTTCCAAACATAGGGTGGCGAACTACTGTTAGATTTCCAAGGGGATCTTTTACTCCTAAAGGTCTAGTAATTGATGCTACTAAAAGATTTTGACCTTTTAATTGCGCTGGAGTAGTATTTATCCAACTTGCATATTTTTTAAGTGCAGATACTCCGTCAATAGATACTAAAGTACGGTTATCTTTTACTTCTGTAATTAAACCAATATTATTTGTTTCTCTGTATGCTCCTGTAAATGATGTTACAATTTCATTATCTGTATAGAAGAATGCAACAGCAACACCATCGTTAAATACTTTGTCATTACAAATAATTTGCCATTTTCCTTCTACTGTATCGTCAGCAGCACTTCCTCCGAACATTGGAACTCTTCCAATAACATCTTGAATTCCCATTAAGTAATCTTCTTCTTCTTTTGGACTTGCTACCATATAGAAATATGCTGGAGCTCTTGTTGTTTTGGCATTTTCAACAGCTTCAATTGCTACTTTTCTACCAATAGCGCGCGCATCTTTTCCAGCTTCATGACATGCAACTCCTACAGTCATATCTTTGTCATCTAACATCATCATTCCTGAGAATCCATGGTCAGATGTGATGACTCCTTCTGGTACCATAATTGCACCACTACTTGTACAACCAATAATTGGAGCATTGGTTACACTTTTTACTCCTTTTACTACTTCTTTTACATCACTTAATACTGAAGTATATAACATTCCAAGTTTGGCATTTTTCATATCATGTGATGCGATTTTTGCAGTTTCTTCTCCAGATTTAAAACTGTCTACATCAATACTGAATCCTACTTTTGACTTTAACATTTTTCTACCTCTTTTCCTTTTTTATTCATAAGCTTCTTGATAGATAGCTAAGATGTCTTCTTTTGTTACTTCTCTTGGATTTCCACCGGTACATACATCGTTTAGTGCTTGTTCTGCTAATGTTGGTAACATCTCTTTAGGAATTCCAATCTCTTTTAATGTTTGTGGAATATGTAATTTTATTGATAATTCTTTTACTGCATCTACTACTTTGTCTACAGCTTCTTCATCTGTTGTATTACTCATATCCATTCCAAATGCATTTCCCATGTTTCTAAATAAATCTGGGCAAACTTTTCCATTGAATTTTAATACATGTGGTAATAGTAATGCATTAGCTACACCATGAGGAGTATCAAAGTATGCTCCTAATGAATGTGCCATGGAATGAACAATTCCAAGTCCTACATTTGAGAATCCCATACCAGCAATGTATTGTGCATAACCAATCTTTTCTACTGCTTTTTCATCTTTGTCATTTGCTGCTTTTTCTAGATTCTTATAAATTAATGACATTGCATTAATATGGAACATGTCTGGTATTAACCATGCAGCTTTAGTAATATATCCTTCCATTGCATGAGTTAAGGCATCCATACCAGTTGATGCTGCTATCTTTTGTGGCATTCCTTGCATTAAATCAGGATCGATAATTGCTACTACAGGAATGTCATGAACATCTACACATACCATTTTCTTAGTTCTTACTTCATCAGTAATTACATAGTTAATTGTTACTTCTGCAGCAGTTCCTGCTGTTGTTGGTAAAGCGATTAAAGGTAATGCTTTATTCTTTGTCGCAGCTGTTCCATCTAGACTTACTACATCACTAAATTCTGGATTTGTCATGATTATAGCAATTGCTTTTGCTGTATCGATTGAACTTCCTCCTCCTACTGCTACAATGCAATCTACATCATGGTCTTTAGCAACTTTTACTCCGTCTTGTACATTTTCTACAGATGGATTAGGTTTTACCCCGTCATATACATGATAGTTTATTTGTTTTTTGTCTAATACATCTGTTACTAAAGTAACAGTTCCTGTTTCTAATAGTGATTTATCTGTTACTACTAGAACCTTTTTAAAATGTCTTGCTTCTATTTCTTCCGTTAATTTTTCTCTGGCTCCACGACCAAAGTATGATGTTTCATTTAATATAATTCTATTTATCATTTAACTAGCCTCCCTATTGTAACAATTATACCATATTTTTATTTTTTAGAAAAATAGTTTTCTATAGAAAAAAAGAAAAAACATCAATTTTGATGTCTTTTCTGTCAATTCTTATTCAAGTATTGCACTTGAAGTACTATTTAAAGTTAAATCGGCAACTCTTCCATCTAGATATGCATAATAACCTGCGGCAGCAATCATGGCAGCATTATCTGTACAATACTTCATAGGTGGAACCGACATTTCTATCTTTTCTTCTCCAGCTAGTTTTTCTATTTCACTGCGCAATATTTGATTGGCAGCTACGCCTCCTGCTACTATTAGATATTTTATATTTTTATCTTCTATTGCTTTTTTTGTTTTACTTACTACAGACTCCACTGCAACTTTTTGGAATGATGCTGCTAAATCGGCTTGTCGTAATTCTTCACCACGTTGCTTTTCATTGTGAGCTAGATTGATTACCGCACTTTTTAAGCCGCTGAATGAGAAGTTATAACTATCATCATGTAATGGAATGGGTAATTTATACGTTGGTTTTCCTTCTTTCGATAATTTGTCTAATTTGGGTCCACCTGGATATTCTAGATTCATTACTCTAGCTACTTTGTCATAGCATTCTCCAATAGCATCATCTAATGTACCACCTAGTTTTTTAAATTTATAATGACCTGTCATTTCAATTAGTTCTGTATGTCCACCACTTACTACTAAGGCAAGTAAAGGAAATTTTAATGGTCTTACTAGGCTATTAGCATAAATGTGTCCTGCAATATGGTGCACTGGAATTAATGGTTTTTGATATAACCATGCAAGAGTCTTTGCTGCTTCTAAACCGATTAGTAAAGAACCAATTAAACCCGGTCCATAGGTAATTGCTATAGCATCGATTTGTTCCATTGTCATATTTGCTTTTTCAAGGCATTCTTCTAAGACCATGGTAATATTTTTTACGTGATGACGACTGGCAATCTCTGGTACTACTCCACCAAAATCTTTATGAATATCTATTTGTGAAGAAATCACAGTTGCAATTTCTTCTGTTCCATTCTTTACTATGGATGCACTTGTTTCATCACAACTACTTTCAATTCCTAATATATACATATCTTCATTCTTCTTCATACCATCATTCCTTCATTTCCAACTTATTTTAACATATTTTTATTTTTTTTTCTAGTTTGATTTTTGTAATTTATAAATAAAAAAAGGAATAAAATTATTATTCACTTTTTTCTCTTTCCATTAATATGCCATCTACTCCATGATAGTAGCCTTTACGGATTGCTTTTTCTTTAAAACCAAATTTTTTATATAGGTTAATTGCTGGGATATTATCTTTTTTTACTTCTAGCGTGATGCTTTTTTCCACAAGTTCTAACATTTTTTTTAGTAGTTTGGTGGCTTTTCCACAGTTTCTGTGAGAAACTTCCACTTCTAATTGATTTATTTCTGCCCTATCATAGATATCGCTATAGTATAAAAAACCAATAATCTTATCATTTTCTACTTCCAATAAATAACATCCAAAGGGATTTACTTTTAAATCGTTTTCTATTGTTTCTATTGAAATGAGGCTTTGATTTCTAGATAAGTCTTTTACCTTTTCTATCTTATCAACTTTTATTAGCATCCGTTTCTACTTTCTTCTGCTTCCGTTAGTTTTAAATAATTTGGATTTATTGCATGTGGATTTATTTCTTTTTTATCTTTATATGTATCTATAATTTCACTAAAATCTGGATTGTATGGTTCTATGATGTCTGCTTCTATTTGTATTTTTTCTTGATCATTGGTAATGATTTTATATTTTTCTATATTTTTTAATTTTTCTTTTAACTTTTCATATGTAATGTAAATTGGTTCAAGTAACATATCATCATAATTATCAACGATAGCTGCATAACAATAGCCACGTCTTGCATCAATTACTGGTACTCTTATTAAATCTTTCTTACTAGAAGCAGCCATTGCTTCTAATGAGGTAATCGAAGTTATTGGGACTTTTAAACTCCATGCATATACCTTTGCAATTGTTATACCAATTCTAATGCCAGTAAACGATCCTGGTCCGTTCACTACAATAATTTTTGTAATATCATGAGGTGTAATATCTGTATGCTCAAACATTGACACTATCTCTGGTAATGCTACTTTGGATAAATCATGTCCGTATTCTTTCTTTATTTCTTTTCTTATTTTACCGTTTTCTACAATTGCTGTATATAAATAACTTGAAGATGTGTCTATATATAGAATCATACAACCGCCTCACAAACTTCTTCATATTTTTTTCCATGAGGGATTAAGATAATTGTTCTCTTATCTTCGTCTTCAGAGGAATTTTTTATTTTTATATCTAGTCTTTTTTCTGGTAGATAATCAGGAATCATATCTGCCCATTCAATAATTGTGATACCGCCTTTAGTATAGTATTCTTCAATACCTAAATCATCTACTTTTCCATCTAGTCGATATACATCCATATGGTATAAAGGTAATTCTCCGGAAGTATACTCTTTGATGATGTTAAAAGTTGGTGATGTGATTTCTTCTTTTACTTCTAAAGCTTTTGCAAATCCTTTCGTAAACATCGTTTTTCCACTTCCCAAATCTCCTTGTAGACAAATTACCATATTTGGGAATTTTTCAGATTCGATGTTTTGAGCTAATTCTATTGTTTCTTCTTCAGAATAAGTTGTAACTTTATAATCCATATTTCTTCACCCAATTTTTATTATACCAAAAAAAAAGAGTTATACAACTCCTTTTCTGTCAATTGCTAGTAATTGACATATTTTCTACAAGGACGGATGGCGATCCAGAAATTTCTGTTTTGAATTCTAAATTATCACCAATTTCTTTTATATTTTTTAATAAATCAAAAATGTTTGTCGAAATAATACAAGTTTCAAAGGCATTCGTTATTTTACCTTCTTTTATAATAAAACCGAATATTGGTGCGGAAATTTTTCCATCTATTTTATTTAAAAACACTCCACCACTAGACATATAATTGGTGATATATAAACCATTATCCAATTCTTTAATTAATTCTGCTTCGTTTTTTTCTCCTGGAACTAAATATAAATTTCTGGCAGTAATCTTTTCGTAGCCATTGCCAGTACTTTTTATCTTTTTTAATTCTGCTTCTTGGTTGTTATATAAAAATGTTTGTAATATACCATCTTTTATAATTACTTTTTTATAAGTTTCTGTCCCTTCATTGTCAAAATATGTATATCCTGGGTATTTTTCATTTCTAGGGTCTTCTACTATATTCACAATATCATTAGCTATCTTTGCATGTTCTTTCCCATCTAAACAGGATAGTTTTTTTCTAATGCCTTCATAAGAAATAATATCCATTATATTTTTCAATAAATTAGACATAAATCTTGATGATAAAATAACATTATATGTACCGGTCTTTAGCTTTTCTTTGTTGAGAAATTTTTCTGCGTTCTCTATGACGTTTTTGGATATTTTCTTCATATCTATGGCTTTATCAGTTGTGGTATATACAATGTCATCATATGTAACAGCATCGTTTTTATTTTTTGCTACTACAGATACATAAAATGCACAGTTTTCTTTTGTACTTAATAAATCTACCCCATTCATATTTACAATTCTTTTTTCCGTATGTATCCACTCATATCCACTAGTAATAGAGCTTATCGAAGTATGCGCTTTTCGTAAGTGATTAAAATCTAACATCGTTTTAATTTTGTCATTTATATTTTGACTATTAGAGTTTTTTGTTCTGAATTCTAACTTCTTCTTATTTTCTACATAATTATCTTTATAATTACTTTCTATTATTTCACTTTCTACTTTTAATATATCATATAAGCTAGGGTCTAGATGTTCTGTGTTGATTTTTACATATTTTCCATTTATTTTTGCTTTTACTTCATAAGAATTATTATTAGAGAATTCAGTTTTTTTTAATTTATCATTTAATACTTTTATTTCTACCGTTTCTTCTTTAAATTCTGTTACTTGCAAAGATTCTACTTTTTCCTCTAATTCACTAATAAAATCTGTTATTGTCATTTATCTGTCCCTCCTACTAGTATCTTTCTTACTTTAATCGTTGGTTCACCAATAGTTACTGGTATTGCTCCACTGTTACCGATACAGTAACCGGTTTCTAAATATAAGTCATCAGAAACCATTTCCACTTCTTTTAAAATTTCTTGCCCCTTTCCAATTAGTGTAATACCAGTTACAATATCCTTTAGTTGTCCTTTTTCTATAATATAAGCCTCACCAACAGTAAAGTTAAACTCACCAGTTTGAGGATATACACTACCACCGTACATTTTTTTACAATAAAGTCCATATTCTATACTTTTTAACATATCTTCAAACTTATCAGTGCCTGCGGCTAAATAGGTATTGTTCATTCTAGATGTTGGTGGAAATTTATAACTTTCTCTTCTTCCTGATCCAGTAGATGGTAACTTCATTTTTATCGCATTTAAATCGTCGATTAAATATTTTTTTAATACACCTTTTTCAATTAGTATATTTTTCTGAGTTTTATTTCCTTCACTATCGATTATTGTACTTCCCCATTCGCCTGGTATTGTACCATCGTCTATTAGAGTTACCTTATCACTTGCGATTGTTTGATTTAAACAGTTTGAGAAAATGCTTACTCCATCACTTACTGTTGTAGCTTCTAGAGCATGTCCACATGCCTCGTGAAATATTACTGCAGCAAATCCAGGTCCTAGAATTACAGGAATTTCTCCTCCTTGAAAGGAAACGGAATCAAGTTTTCTTATGGCTGCTTGTGCGGGCTCTATCCCAAAGGTTTCCATATCTAAATCATCTAGGAATTCATAACCCTTACTCGCACCGAACGAGCAATATGATTCCCCTTTTTTTTCATTTCTTTCGGCATTAACTAAGCAGAAAAGTCTAGTTTGAATCTCATCAGATTTTATAAATTTATTTTTGCTGTTAGCAATTTCATATTCCTTATATTCTTCAATAAAAAAAACGGTTACTTGAGATATAAGACTAGATATGCTCCTTACTTTTTTATCTATTGCTTTTAATATCTCTTTTTTCTTTTTTGCTGGGAAATCTTCGTGCTTTATCTTTATTGGAGTCCTTTTTTCTTCCATTTTTCCTAGTTTAATTTTGCTTAGCTTTTGTTTAGTCATTGGAATACTATCAAGCATTTTTTTAACTACTCTAAAAATATTCTCTTCTGTTAATGTATTAGTTGAGGTATAGTATACATTGTTGTTACTTGAGGCCCTGATTCCAATACCTTCTGTCCGTTTATAATTTACACCATCTAATATTTTATCTAATACTGTATATTTTGTACGCTTTCCTTTTTCATAATATACTTCGGCAAAATCACAGCCATGACTTATACATAAATTAATTATGTCTTCATATAATTTTTTATTCATTAAAATCACCACATCTAGTATATCACGTATAATGTTGAACATAAAGATTTCAAGTTTAAAATTTTGATTTCTTTATGTTTTTTGTTATTATAACAAACATCGGTAAAGACGGAGTATAACAGGTACCTCGA
>CALVYF010000029.1 GCA_944372055.1 uncultured Bacilli bacterium
AGGATGATAAAAATCATCCTTTCAAAAACAGTTACTTGTATCAATTAATGTTCACCAACACTATTTGACAAAGAACCTTTGAAACAGTATAAATTAACGTTTTGAGAATTGTGGAGCACGACGTGCTTTTTTCAATCCTGGTTTCTTACGTTCTTTCTTACGAGGATCTCTTGTAATAAATCCAGCAGCTTTTAATACTTTTCTGAAACTATTTTCAGAGTCAGCTGGTGTTGTTGAATCATATTCTAATAATGCTTTTGTAATTCCGTGACGGATAGCACCAGTTTGTCCTGTGTATCCTCCACCTTTTACTGTAGCAGTAACGTCAAACATTTCTTTAGTATTTGTTAACTCTAGTGGTTGACATAAATCCATTACACAAATTTTAGATGGAAAATATTCATTTACATCTCTACCATTTACAATGATTTTTCCAGTTCCTGGAGTTAAAGTAACTTTAGCAATACTAGTCTTTCTATGACCAGTTCCATAATATCTATTTTTCTTTTCTTTTGCCATAACTTAAACCCTCCTATTTCACTTCAAGCACTTCTGGCTTTTGTGCCTCATGTTTGTGCTCGCTTCCTGTATATACGAATAATTTCTTATACATTTGTCTACCTAATCTGTTATGTGGTAGCATTCCTTTAACGGCTCTTTCTACCATTTCAACTGGATATTTTTCAATCATTTCTTTGGCAGTTCTTTCTCTTAATCCACCTAAATATTGTGAATGGTTATAATACATCTTGTTGTTTAACTTGTTTCCTGTTAACATTACTTTTTCAGCATTAACAATGATGATATTATCTCCGCAGTCAATGTGTGGAGTATATGTTGGTTTGTGTTTTCCACGTAAATATGTTGCAGCTAAAGCAGCTACACGACCTAAAGGTTTTCCTTCAGCATCAATAACGTACCATTTACGTTCTACTGTTTCTTTCTTTTGCATATAGCTTTTCATAAATTTCTCTCCTTTACCTTCAATTAGGTTTTCCCAGGACCTAATTAATGTGGGGATATTTCGAATGTACCGATTATGATTATACTAAAAAAAGTATTAAAAATCAATACTTTTTTTCACTATTATAAATGTTTTGTAGAAACTTTTTCAGTAAAGTGAAAAGTTTTTCTAAATACAACCCTGATTTTCTAAAAGGTTGCATTTAAATTTTCAAAGTTGCGTTTAATTTTTCATTTCAGCACTTTTTCAGTAATTGTTGCTTTTGCAATTCTTTAACTTTTTGGTCAATGCTAGCAAATAGTTTCGGTTATTCTTCGTCTGGTAGCGATTCCGACTATTCTTCTATATTTCTTGTTTTTCTTCTTTTGTTGTTTTTTTAGTTGTTGTATAACTATGCAACTTTATTTAGGCTTTTTAACTTTCTATTTTCTTTTATATTTTTTTAATAAACTTCTATTTTGCTTTTTCAATTTTTTATCTCCTATTATTTCATCAGATAGCACTATTTTTTCAGCATGAAAAAGTAATAAATAATTATCATGTATTTTGTATGACCTTTGTTTGATAAAGTCGTTTTCACCATTCCATGCCTTTTTGTTTATTTATTTCATTTATCAAGCTGAGCAAATCTTTGAATCGTATAGTATGATTTGTAAAATAAAAAACATATCTTAATTGATATGCTTACTTTATATATTTTATATTTGTTAAATATAATCCTTCTGCGGGTGCTGTTTTTCCTCCTGTTGATCTGTCCTTTTTATTTAAAAACTTTTCCACATATTCTGGGGATTCTTTTTCTTCTCCTACTCTAATTAATATTCCTACCATGTTTCTTATTTGATAACGAAGAAAGCCATTACCTGTAAATGTAAATTTGATAATATCCTTATTTATTTTTTCCACTGTTGCTGTGGAAATTGTTCTAATACAGTTTTCTTTTTCTTTATTTTCGGTTACAAACGATCTAAAATCATGCTCTCCTAATAAGTATTTGATACCATCTTTCATTTTTTCTACATTTAGATGATAGTTATATTGAAATACGTAATTTCTTTCTAATGGGTTGTATTCTCCTATATTTATATAGTATTCATATGTTTTCTCGACTACATTATATCGTGCATGAAAGTTATCTGGAACTATTTCCGTCTTAATTACATGGATATCTTCTGGAAGATTGCTATTCATAGCTCTTTTTAGCTTATATTCTGTAATCTTTACTTCTAAGTCGGCATGACCACATTGCATTTTAGCATGGACACCTTTATCTGTTCTACCAGAGGAAGTAAATGTAGTTCTTTTTCCATTGTTAATTTTAGTTAAGGCATTTTCAATTTGTTCCTGAATAGTATACATTCCAGGCTGACTTTGATAGCCCTTATAATTTGTTCCATCATAGGATAAAGTAATTAAAAATCTCATATATCCTCCTAAAACTATACATGCTTATAGACATCTTTTATGATATCTCTAATATCTTTATGATATTCTATTTTTACTTTTTTCTTTTTTATTGCTTTGTATGTAAATAATACTCTTTCAGGAACTTGAAATCCATTTCTTTTTAAATAATCTACTCGCTCATATCCTTCTTCCGTTGGTGTTTCTAGAAAAATTCTTTTGTTTTTTACAAACAACATTTTGTCTGTATATTGATATAGAACATCTTCATCTAGTGTTCCAATAATAATTAACTTGTGAAATTGTTCTTTTAACTTTCTTAGAACCATAATCATTCTTTTTCTACTTTTATTATCTAAAAATCTAAACGGGGCGTCTAAAATAATAATATCTGGATTAGATAATAGTCCTATTGCAAGTTCTACTTTTTTCTTTTCAGATCTAGAAAGTGTGGTAATGTTTCTGTCTAGTAACGACTCATCTAGGCCAACTATTTTTAGAGAATCTTTTTCTTTTTTTTCTATATTTTTTATTTGCAAGTGATAATAATTAATAATATAATCCATGTGTTCTTTAATCGTATTCAAATAGTTTATTTTGTGAAATTCTTTTTCAATTATACTAATTGTTTTATAATAATCCATGTGATTTTCTGAAGTTATTGTAGTTTCATTCATTGTTATATTTCCTTCAGGTAGAGTCTCTAATCTTAATATTTCTAATAATTCTTCATATTCTGGACCTGTTATCCCTATTATATTCTCGCTAGATAATTCAGTAGAAAATTCCCAATCATTTATTTTTATATTTTCTAATTTTATTTCCATATGTTATCCACCAGCCTGTCTATATCCAATTCTGTTTTTTCTACTAAATTGTAATCTCTTAATTTTACAGATAAGTCAACCATAAATGGTAATTCTAATCCAATTTTGTTTAATACGTTGTCTTTTTCTATAATAGATAATGGTTCTCCTTCTAATAGTAGTTTTTTTTCATCAATAATTAATAGATAGTCACTTTCTAAGGCAATATTTAAATCACTGGTTGTCATAACAATGGAAATTCCTGTTTCCAATTGTAGAGTTCTTAATAAATTAATCATTTCTTTTTTTTCTTTTATATCTAATTCTCCACAGATATCGTCTAGAAAAAGTATTTGAGGAGACCCGAGTAATTTTTCTGCTAATAGAATTTTTATTTTTATAAACTCTGGGACTTCATTTGGATTTTTCTTTTGGTATTTTGTTAATTTGTATTTTTTTATAATTTCTTTGTATGTTTCTTTTTTTTCTTCTTCTGCTTTTTTAAATAGATGTATTGTATAATTTAGTTCTTCTTCTACTGTCTTAAATAAAAAGGTTGGATTATCTTGTGGAATTATTGTTCCAGTAATTTCTTTCCACAGATTCTGTGGATATTCTTCTATGTACATCCCTAATAATTTTATTTCTTGTGTTGTGGGTATTTGTCCACTTAATATTCTTATTAATGTTGTTTTGCCACAGTTATTGGCACCTGATATAGTTATAAACTTCTCTGGTTCTACTTGGAAGGAGATATTTTCAAATAAATCTTTATATGATAAATTGGTAACTTCTAGTAATTCTTTCATATCGACCCTCCCGTTTCATGTTTTATTATATAATAATCCGTTTAAAAAAGCCATTATATTATTTGGCTTTTTTCTTTTGTATTCTATATGCACAACGTAACAAAAATTTATCTGATAGAAATCTTCCAAAAAACTTTGCACATTTCATTTTAAATCCTGGAATAATTAACATTTTCTTTTTATCTATCATTTGATCCATTGCATATTTTGCGACGTATGTACTTTTTAATGGTTTTACTCCAAATTTTACTCCAGCTACCTTATTAAAATTAGTATCTACTGGTCCTGGACATAAAACAGATATTTGTACGTTTGATTTTTTCTTTTTCTGTTCATACCATAAAGCTTCTGATAATTGATAGACATAAGACTTCGTAGCGTAATATGTACTCATTAAAGGTCCGGGTTGAAAAGCTGCGGATGATGCTACATTAAGAATGTAACCTGACTTCCTTTTTTCCATGTCTTTTAAGAATGCTTTCGTTAAAATATGTACTGCCTTGATATTAGTATCAATCATTTCTAGTTCTTGTTGAAGATCTGTTTTTGTGAATTCACCAAATATTCCAAACCCTGCATTATTAATTAATATATCTATGTTTTCTTTTTTTGTTAATACATATAGTTCTTTCACCTTTTGTTCATTAGATAAATCTGCTACAATGATTGTTACTTTTGTTGGTAATGCTTCTTGAATCTTTTCTAGCTTTTCTCTACTTCTAGCTACTAATATAAGCTCGTACTTTTTTGTCGCAAGATACCTAGCTATATCTAGGCCAATTCCTGATGATGCTCCTGTAATTAAAGCCTTCATACCGACACCTCTTTTTTCGATTTGTATATTTTTATTATATAATAAAATGCGTAAAAAAAAAAGAATGTTGACATTCCTTTTACTATTTTGCTATTTTTTTTGAATCAGTCGTTTCTGGCTTTTTAGCACTGTCTTGTTTTATCATCGTTTCAAGCATTGTATTAAATCTATCAAAATTTATTTTCTTATATTCTTCTTCTGTATTATGAATTGCATCAATAAATCGGTTATCAATTTCTTGGCGTATTTTTTTTGTTCCACTATAATTCTGGGGCATTGATGCGTCTACTTGACGTTCTCTTTCCATTTCTTCACGTGTACATTGGTGTACTATATCATATAGCTCTTGATGAGATAGTTTTGAGAATTCTGTTATACTATATTGATTTATAACTTTCTTTCTTCTTTCCTCAATACTAGTTAAAGTATCAAAAAAAGCATACCAAGCTATATCACAATATTTAATGTTTAATTCGAGACTATCACTTCTTTTTTTAGGATTTTGTTTTAAATATTCACATAATTCTTGATACTCTACTCTATATTTTTTTCGAAGTTCGGGACTATTTAAAAATTTATCTAGGTCTACTGACTCTTTTGAGCTTATATATAATTTTAATTGTTCAAATACTTTTGTATCTATTTTCCTATCTTCATTTTCAAACATAATCTCACCTAAGCTTATTTTATCATAAAAAAGAAAAAGATACAATAATATCTCTTTCCTCTACTTCTTTCTACTTTTCTTCTGTTTCTTTCTTTTTAGCAGGTTTCTTTTCTTCTGGTTTAGCTTCATCTACTAATTTTAAAATTACCATTAGAGAGTTATCTCCACGACGTTCAGATAATTTTAAAATTTGAGTATATCCACCATTACGGCTTTCATAACGTTTTGCTAAATCATGGAAAATTTTATCCACAACTTTTTTATCATTATGTAAGAATGCTAATGCTTTACGACGAGAAACTAAATCACCTTTTTTACCATAAGTAATCATTTTTTCAACGAACTTACGAACTTCTTTTGCTCTAGTTTCAGTAGTAGTAATACTTTCGTTTACTACTACTTGTTTTGTCATAGTGGCTAGCATACTTCTTCTATGTTTATTATCTACACCTAATTTTCTCATAGTTATTTCCTCCTTATATTTTAGTCGTCATCACGTAATACTAGACCCATATCTCTAATTTTATCTAATACTTCTTTTAGTGATTTCTTTCCTAGATTACGGATTTTCATCATGTCTGATTCACTCTTATTAACAAGATCTTGTAAAGTATGAATACCAGCTCTCTTTAAGCAGTTATATGCTCTTACAGAGAAGTCTAGGTCTTCAATTGATGTTTCTAAAGCTTTTACTTTTGGATCTTCTGTTTTTTCAATCATCATTCCACTTACATCTGCGATTGATGATAAATCTGTTAAAATTGTGAAATGTTCAATTAAAATTCTTGAAGCTAAAGCGATTGCTTCTTCTGGTTTCATAGAACCATTTGTCCATACGTCTAAAATTAATTTATCATAACTTTCATCTTGTCCAACACGAGCGTTTGCAACTTCATATGATACTCTTTCAATAGGAGAATATAATGAGTCAATAGCTATAACTCCTGCTTTTTTAATATCATGTATTTTCTTATTGTCTTCACTTCTTACATATCCACGACCATTTGATACAGTCATTTCCATGTTTAGAGAAGCTCCTTTTGATAATGTAGCGATGACTTTATCTTTGTTAATAACTTCGATATCAGCATCGTGTTCAATATCTCCAGCAGTGATTTCTCCTTCTTTTGTTGTGTTAATACGAACAATCTTTTCTTCGTTTGAATGATTTTTAAATACTACACCTTTCAAATTTAAAATGATTGTTGTTACATCTTCATAAACACCTTCAATTGTTTGGAATTCATGAAGAACACCATCGATTTTAATACTACTAATAGCACTACCTGGAAGAGATGATAACATTACTCTTCTTAAAGCATTGCCAATTGTAGTTCCAAATCCTCTTTCTAATGGTTCTAATTCGAATCTACCATAGAAATTGCTTTCTACAGAATCTGTTATTTTATAAATTGGTTTTTCAAATTGTAACATGAAACTAACCTCCCTTATTCATTAATTATACACGTGGACGTTTTGGTGGACGACATCCATTGTGTGGTATTGGTGTAACGTCAACAATTGTAGTTACTTCTAACCCTGCAGTTTGAAGTGAACGAATTGCTGTTTCTCTACCTGGTCCTAAACCTTTTACACGTACTTCTACTTTACGCATACCCATGTCATATGCAGCTTTTCCAGCAGCTTCTGCAGCCATACCAGCAGCAAATGGAGTTGATTTTTTACTACCTTTGAATCCGATAGCTCCAGATGATGCCCAGCTAATTACGTTACCATCCTTATCTGTGATTGTAGTAATTGTATTATTGAATGTTGAATGAATATGTGCAATACCTTCAGGAACATTCTTTTTAACTTTTCTTTTTCTAGTTTTGTAAGCCATCTAAGTTTACCTCCTTTAAAATTTCTTTCATTAAGTTAACTAAGCTTTTTTCTTGTTAGCTACTACTTTTCCTTTACCTTTACGAGTACGTGCATTACGATTTGTTCTTTGTCCTCTTACAGGTAATCCTTTTTTATGGCGACTTCCTTCATATGAATTAATTTCCATCTTAGTTTTGATGTTCATACTTACTTCACGACGAAGATCACCTTCTGTTAAATGTTTGTTAATTTCATCACGAATTTTAACTAAATCTTCTTGAGATAAATCTTTTGTTTTTGTTGTTGGATCAATATTTACTGCTTTCAAAATTTGTTTAGCTAAACTTTGTCCAATACCATAAATATAAGTTAATGAAATACAAATGTGCTTGTCGTTTGGAATATCTACACCTTTAATACGTGCCATTAATTACACCTCCTAAAAATTATCCTTGTCTTTGTTTGTGTTTTGGATTTTCACAAATAATTCTTACTGTACCTTTACGTTTTACGACTTTACATTTTTCGCAAATTGGTTTAACTGATGCTTTTACTTTCATACTATCCCTCCTATTATTTACGATAGGTTATACGCCCACGTGTTAAATCATAAGGCGAAAGTTCTATCATTACGGTATCTCCTGCTAAGATACGAATATAGTTCATTCGTATTTTACCAGAAACGTGAGCTTCCACAATGTGTCCATTTTCTAGTTGAACTTTAAATTTCCCACCTGGGATAATTTCAAGAACTTTACCTTCAATTTCAATTGTATCTTCTTTGGCCATCTTTATCACTCTCCTGTCAAGATTTGATATCCATCTTTTGTCACTACTACTGTATGTTCAAAGTGTGCTGATAAGCTACCATCTTGTGTATCAATCGTCCAATTATTGTCATGAATAAATATATTGGGTCTACCTAATGTTAGCATTGGTTCCACAGCAATTACCATACCTTCTTTTAGTCTTGGACCAGTATTTGGAATACCATAATTTGGCACTTCTGGATCTTCGTGAACAGAAGTTCCTACTCCGTGACCACATAGTTCTTTTACGACCCCTAGGTTATGCTTATGGGCGTACTGTTCAATCGCATAGCCAATATCACCTATTCTATTTCCTGGCTTTATTTGTGCTAAGCCTACGAATAGTGATTTTTCAGTGTCTTCTAGTAACTTTCTTGTTTTATCATCTACTTCTCCTACTGCGTAAGTCCAAGCAGAGTCTCCATGGTAACCTTTATAACATGCTCCAATGTCAATAGAAATAATGTCTCCATTTTTTAATTTTCTATCGCTTGGGAATCCATGAACTACTTCTGAATTGATACTTGTACATAGTGTAGATGGGAACCCTTCGTATCCCTTAAAAGAAGGAGTAGCATCCTTACTTCTTATAAAGTCTTCTGCTAGCTTGTCTAACTCTTTTGTCGTTATTCCTTCTTTTATATATGGTTTTAGATACTGATGGGTTTGATATACTATATTACCAGCAATTTTTAATAATTCAATTTCTCTTTTACTTTTAATTGTTATCACTATTTTCATCTCCATTTTCGCTAAGCTTATTTTGATGATGATTCTGATAAGCTGATAATTTTGTCTATCTGTTGAAAGACATTTTCAATTGTATCATTTCCATTTACTTCAGTTAAAACTCCTTGTTGTCTATAATGTTCTATAATTGGTTCTGTTTTTTCTTGATACATTTTATATCTAGTTTGGAAAGCTTCTAAGTTGTCATCATTTCTTTGATATAATTTTCCTCCGCAGATATCACATACAGATTCGATTTGTGGAGCACTTGCTTTTTCATTGATATTGTAAACAGCGTGACAATCTTCGCAAACACGTCTACCTGTAATTCTTCTTTCTAATGTCTTTTCATCGATTACAATTGAAATTACATTTCCTACTTCATATCCTAATCTCTTTAGGATCTTATCATATTCAACGGCTTGATCTAGGCTTCTTGGAAATCCATCTATGATGTAACCATTTTTACAATCTTTTTCCTGTAGTCTTTTCTCAATTAGTTGATATGTAATTTCATCTTTTACTAATTTTCCACTTGCTAGTGTCTCTCTTACATAATTTCCCACTTCACTATCTTCCTTAGCGATTTCTCTTAGGATATCACCAGTTGATATATGTGGAATATGATATTTTTCAACAACTAGCTCTGCCTGGGTTCCTTTACCGGCAGCAGGTGGGGCTATAAACATAATATTTTTCATTTTTACCTTCTACTATATCCTCTCTTATAACTTCTGGTCAAAATACTTCCTTCCAATTGTTTATAAGTTTCAAGTGCTACACCTACAACGATTAATAATCCTGTACCACCAATAGATACGCTTGTAGGCAAGCTTGTTAATTTAGAAAATAGAATTGGTAATCCGGCAATTACTACTAGGAACGTTGCTCCTAAAATAGTAAGCCTTGATAAGATTTTACTTACATGTTTTTTTGTATCTTCTCCAGGTCTAATTCCAGGAATATACCCTCCATTTTCCTGTAGATTCTTAGCAAATTCTTCTGGCTTTACTTGAATAAAAGTATAGAAGTATGCGAAGAAAAATATGAATACTACATAGATTAAAAATCCTACTGGAGTTGTATATGTTAAATACTTTTGTACAACTAAAGTAAATGTTTCATTTTTAATTACTTGTGCCAAGATTCCAGGGATTGCTAGTAAACTTGATGCAAAGATTACTGGAATTACTCCGGCAGTATTTATTTTAATTGGCATAAAACTTTGAGCTGATTTTCCGTATGCGCTTGTTGATTTATTGGCATACTGGATTGGTATTCTTCTTTCTGATTCTTGAACAAAAATCATTCCGATGACGATTGCAAAGTACACAATTACGAATAATATAAATTTAATAACTCCTAATGTAATTACTTGTGCAGTTCCATCGAATGCAACTAGACTGGTAAAGGCATCAATAAACATTTGAGGAAGTGTTGCAATGATACCGGCCATGATAATTAAGCTTGTACCATTTCCAAGACCTTTTTGTGTTATTTGATCACCTAACCATAATAAGAATGCTGTACCTGCTGTTAAAACTGTTGCGATGTATAAATATTCTAATACATCTCCAGTTCTTCCAATAAAGGCAAATGCAAATGCATAACCTTCGATAAAAGCAAATGCGATACCTAAATATCTAGTGATTTGATTTAACTTTTGTCTTCCCGTTGCTCCCTGCTTTCTTAATTCTGCAAAATATGGAATAATATCCATTTGTAATAATTGCATGATGATAGATGCCGTAATATATGGCATAACACCTAATGCAAAGATTGAGAAGTTTTGTAATGCGCCACCACCTAAGGTGTTAATTAATTCTAGAAATCCTAGATTGCTAGTTAAATCTTGTGTTCCTGGAACTCGAATTGAAATACCCAATATGAAGATCATTAGTGCCCCAAGAGTAAAGTAAATACGGTGACGTAAATCCTTATTCGTTGAGGTAAATAATTGCTTCATAGTTTTGAACATACTAGATCACCTCAGCTTTACTTCCTGATTCTTTGATCTTTTCTAATGCGCTTGTTGAAAATTTATTAGCTTGAATAGTTAATTTATGTTCTAACTTTCCATTTCCTAAAATTTTAAGTCCATCTAATTCTTTTTTAATAATTCCTTTTTCCATTAATAATGCAGGTGTTACTACTGTACCATCTTCAAATACATTTAAATCTCCTAAGTTTACTGTAGCATAGCTAACTTTAAAGCGTGCATTTGTGAAACCTCTCTTTGGAAGTCTTCTATATAATGGTAATTGTCCACCTTCAAATACTGGATTGATACTACCACCACTACGTGCTTTTTGTCCTTTTTGTCCGCGTCCACATGTTTTACCAAGACCACTACCTGGACCGCGTCCTACACGTTTTCTTGCATGAGTAGCACCGATATTTTTTTCTAATTCATGTAATTTCATTATCCTAATATCTCCTCTACTGTTTTACCGCGAAGTGCTGCTACTTGTTCAACAGTTTTCATTGCTTTTAATGCATTTAATGCAGCAGTTGCAGTATTAATTTTAGTTCTTGCTCCTAGTGATTTAGAGACAACATCACGAATTCCTGCTAATTCTAAGATAGCACGAACAGATCCACCAGCAATGATACCAGTACCAGCTGGAGCAGGTTTAATGATAACTCTTGCAGCTCCACTTGTTCCTATCATTTCATGAGCTACTGTTCTTCCATCAATTAGAGGTATTGTGATCATTTTCTTGTTTGCATCTTGAATTGCTTTCTTGATTGCATCAGGTACTTCATTAGCTTTACCAATACCTAATCCAACTTTACCTTTACGGTCACCTACGACAACAGTTGCTGAATATCTTCTACGACGTCCACCTTTAGTAACTTTTACTACGCTTTTAACGTCGATTACTAATTCTTCATACAACTTTTCTCTAGGTTCTTGAGACTTTCTTTGCATAATACCCTCCTATTAGAATTCTAATCCATTTTCACGTGCAGCTTCTGCTAAAGCTTTTACACGTCCATGATAAAGGTATCCTCCTCTATCAAATACCACTTTTGTAATTTTTGCTTTTGTTGCTTTCTTAGCGATTGCTTCACCAACAACTTTAGCTGCTTCTACATTACTTCCGTTTTTAATTTTTAAATCTTTGTCTAATGAGGAAGCAGATACAAGAGTAGTTCTAGTTTCATCATCGATAATTTGTGCATAGATTCCAGTGTTAGAACGGAATACGCATAATCTTGGTACTTCGCTTGTTCCAAAAATGTTCTTACGAACTCTTTCATGACGAACAATACGCATACTATTACGAGATTCTTTCTTTATCATACTTTGTTTTCTCCTTTCCTACTTATTAAGCAGCTTTCTTTCCTTCTTTACGACGAACATGTTCGTCTTTATAACGAATACCTTTACCCTTATATGGTTCAGGTTGTCTTACTTTTCTTACGTTAGCAGCGAACTCTCCAACTAATACTTTATCAATACCTTTGATAGTGATTTCAGTATTTCCGTTAGCTTCTACTGTTAAACCTTCTGGAATTTCCATCTCTACTGGATGAGAATAACCAGCGCTGATTACTAATTTTTTACCTTGAACATTGAAACGATATCCGACACCAATAATCTCTAATCCTTTTTCAAAACCTTTGGTAACACCTTCAATCATGTTGTGAATTAAAGCGTTCATTGTACCGTGCATAGCTTTTGCATTTTCGTTTTTACGTTCTAAAGTAATTTTATTATCTTCTTGCTTCATAGTAATATCTTTTAACATTACTTGAGATAAAGTTCCTTTTGGTCCAGTTACTGTTACTGTATTATTTTCTTCAGTTACTGTAACTCCTTCTGGAACGATAATTGTACGATTTCCTATACGGCTCATCTTGACACCTCCTTATATTTTCTTTATTACCAAATATAAGCTAGAACTTCCCCACCTATATTTTCTTTACGTGCTTCTTTATCTGTCATAATTCCTTTAGATGTAGAAAGGATAGCGATTCCTAATCCATTTAATACTCTTGGAATTTCGTTGCTGTTAACATATACACGAAGACCTGGTTTAGAAATTCTTTTTAGCCCTGTTATAACTCTTTCTTTTTTGTTATATTTTAAAGTTAATAGAATTTTTCCTTGAGCATCTTCTTTTACAACTTTGTAATCTTTGATAAATCCTTCATCTTTTAAAATTCTTGCGATTTCTTCTTTCATTTTTGATGCAGGTACTTCTACTTCTTCATAACGCATTTGGTTAGCATTACGAATACGAGTTAACATATCTGCAATTGTATCTGTTACTACTGCCATTTAAATTCCTCCTTTCCAATTACCAACTTGATTTCTTAAGTCCTGGTATTTGTCCTTTATAAGCTAATTCACGGAAGCAAATACGGCAGATTCCGAATTTACTCATAACTGCGTGAGGTCTACCACAACGAGCACATCTAGTATATTCACGTACTTTAAACTTTTGTGGTCTATTAGCTTTTACTATCATACTTTTCTTTGCCATAATATTCCTCCCATTTTTTACTTTCTAAAAGGAATTCCAAGTCCATTTAATAAATCGAATGATTCTTCATTAGTTTTTGCTGTTGTTACAAATACGATATCCATTCCACGTACTTTTACAACATCATCATAATCAATTTCTGAAAAGATTAATTGTTCTTTAATTCCCAATGTATAGTTTCCTCTACCATCGAATGCTTTAGGACTAACTCCACGGAAGTCTCTAACACTTGGTAGTGCGATTGCAATTAGTTTATCCATAAAGTTATACATGTTTTCTCCACGTAATGTAACTTTACATCCAATTGCATGTCCTTCTCTTACTTTGAATCCAGCGATTGATTTTTTAGCACGTGTTACTACTGGTTTTTGTCCAGAGATTTTTGCTAAATCTGCAACTGCTGCATCAATTAGTTTTGAGTTAGATGTAGCATCACCTACACCGATATTAATAACAATCTTTTCTAACTTTGGAACTTCCATAATTGATTTATAATTATATTTTTCTTTTAAACTTGGAACAACTTCATTTAAGTATTTCTCTTTTAGGCGGTTCATAGTTACCCTCCTTCCAATTAATCAAGCTTCTCGTTTGATTTTTTTGTGATTCTAATTTTTTTACCTGTTTTTGTATCAGTTGTATGTCCGATTCTAGTTCCTTTTTTTGTCTTAGGATCAACAATCATAACATTTGATGCATGAATTGGTTTTTCAACTTCAATAATTCCACCAGATTCATTAGCTGTAGGTTTTTGATGTTTCTTAACTACGTTAACTCCTTCAACTACAACTTTGTTTTCGCTTCTTAATGTTTTAATAATTTTTCCTTCTTTACCTTTATCAGAACCAGCGATAACTACAACTTTATCTCCTACTTTAAAGTTCATAATTTATCCTCCTCATTATAGTAC
>CALVYF010000030.1 GCA_944372055.1 uncultured Bacilli bacterium
GATTCTCTATCTGTTGTCTGTGCAGTTCTATTTACTCTTTCTTTTAAAAAGTTCTCGTAATATCTATAATCTAAAAACTCTTTTAATTCTTCTTCCACTAGTTCTATATTCCAAACATCTTTTTTTATCATTTCTTTTGCATAATCACTTTCCATATTTAAAATAAAAGCAATTTGTCTTTTATCCGATACTAGACTTGGTAAAAATGTTACTTCTTTTGTCTTTTCTGCCCAATAAGTCCAAATATTTTCATCATTATTTATTTTTTCCGTTTCTTCATCAAATTTATGATACGGAATCATTTTGGATACTTCTTTCGAACCAGGACCTCTTCCTACGGTATAAGTAATTGTTACTCCACTATACTTAATAATATAATCTTTTAGTAAGATATCTTCTTGTATATCCCACATACCAATGCTATTTTTAATTTTATTTTTACCTTCACTATTTCCTGTAAAATCTATAGCAACAAAACCTTGTTCTACTATCCAATCAAAATTGTCTAGTAATC
This sequence comes from uncultured Bacilli bacterium, assembly GCA_944372055.1. GTDB lineage: Bacteria > Bacillota_I > Bacilli_A > RF39 > UBA660 > Faecimonas. The sequence goes on from CALVYF010000030.1 coordinate 515, forward strand.
CAGGTATCCCATGCATGTAGGTTCCTTTTTTTAGCTTTACTTCTTCTCCTACATGATATTTCTTTTTCTTTATTTTCTCATTCTTATAAAAAAGTTCAATATTATTTAATACTAATTCTAAGGCATTTCCTTGAAATGTATTTTTGGCATATTCTATATATTTTTCTTTATTCATTTTCTCCTCCCTATAAACAAAAAGACTCTCTAAATAGAGAGTCTAATCACACTAAAAATATTTTTATACAGCTAAAAGAAGTGTGATTTCTCCACTATTTATTTTGTTGATATAATTTTTCTTGATTGATTTTACCATGTTCATCACACTCCTTTCTTTTGGCAATATTATACCTTATTTTTATTATTTGTCAATTATTCCACGGTAACACTTTTCGCAAGGTTCTTTGGTTTATCGATATCACAACCTCTTAATTTTGCAGTTTCATAGGCAATTAGTTGTAGAGTTGGTACAATTAATATTGGTTGGAAATATGGACTTATTTTTGGTACTACTATTTGTAGTTTTTGGTTTTCCCATGATTCATTGCTAATAATAATTGTCTTTGCTCCACGAGATTTTACTTCTTCTATATTGGATACTGTTTTATCTTTTATTGTATCATCTGTTACGATAGCGAATACTGGCATTCCATCTTCTATTAGAGAAATTGTTCCGTGTTTTAATTCTCCTGCTTGATAAGCTTCACTATGAATGTAAGAGACTTCTTTTAGTTTTAGACTTCCTTCTTGTGACGTTGCATAGTCAATCTTTCTACCAATGAAGAAGATATCTTCCTTATTATAGATTCCTTTAGCAATCTTTTTATATTCTTCTCTTCTATCTAATACTTCTTTAATTAATCTTGGTAATTTTTCTGCTTCTTGTAATACTTTTTCATTTTCTTTTACAAGGCCTTTTGTTAGGGCTGTTTTATAAGCAAGTAGTGCCATAATTCCTACTTGTAAGATATATGCTTTGGTTGTTGCGACTGCAATTTCAGGACCTGCTTCAATGAATATTTGACTGTCACTTTCTCTTGCGATAGTTGATGTTTTGACATTGACAATAGCAAGGGTATCCACATTATTTTCTTTTGCCTTTCTCATGGCAGCAATCGTGTCTGCTGTTTCTCCTGATTGAGAAATTAATATTACTAAAGTCTTTCTATCATAAATAATATTTTTATAGCGATATTCGCTAGCGACATCAATTTCTACTTTCGTGTTCGCATACTCTTCTAAAAGCGTTTTTCCAATCATTCCTGCATACATTGCAGAGCCACAGGCTACAACATGAATTTCTTCATAGTCTGTTAAATCTGGCAAGTTATCTAAGTTTTCTAAATATGGTTTAAATGTTTTTTCAAGTACTACTGGCTCTTCCATAATTTCTTTTAACATGTAATGTTCATAACCGTTTTTATCTTTCGCATCACGCTCTAAGTTTGTCGTTTGAACTTCTTTTCCTATTACCTTTTTATCTTTTATTATTTCTACTTTTTCTTTTGTGATATGAGCAATTTCTCTCTCTTCTAGTAATAAATATTTATTGGTATAATCAATAATTGCCGCTATGTCACTAGCAATAAAGTTTTCATTTTTACCGAGCCCTATAATTAATGGAGAATCTTTTCTTACGGCATATAAATCTTCACTTTCTTGGAAAAGTATTCCTAAGGCGTATGATCCTGTTACTTCTTTTAAGGCTTTCTCTATTGCTTCTATGGGATTATCTTTATCATATTTATTAATTAGTGCTGCAACTACTTCCGTATCTGTTTCACTATAAAAAGTTACTCCTTCTTTTTTTAATTTTTCTCGTAGTTCTTCTGCATTTTCAATAATACCATTATGTACTAAAGTAACTTTTCCTACGGTATGAGGGTGAGCATTTTCTTCTGTAGGTTTTCCGTGTGTTGCCCATCTTGTATGAGCTATTCCTAGATGACTTTCCATGATTTCTTGGCTTTTTATTTTCTCTTCTAAATTTACTATTTTTCCAACACTTTTAATGACTTCTATTTCATCTTTTTCCTTTAGGGCAATTCCTGCCGAGTCATACCCTCTATATTCAAGACATTTTAATCCATTTATTAATACTTCTACGGGATTTTTTTCTCCTATATATCCTATAATTCCACACATAATCTATTTTCCTCCATGCTAAAAAATATGTGATGATATATATATTGTTGTAATGTTGATTTTACTTTTTGCTATATATCTAACGAAGCACTTTCCCCGCAGTAGCATCCGCCGAATCTTTCGATCACTACTGTCCTCGTCAACTCTAAGAGTCCAGGCGCTTAAATGAATTTGTCTCCTTCCTAGTATTCATTCTATCTTCATTATAGCAAAACTATACCTATTCTGCAAATTACAAAAAAAGATACCTATTCTCCTAAGGTATCTAAGTTTGCATAAATATTTCTAGCATTTTGACAAGATGAAATTTCATCTTTAAAAATTTTATCAAATTCAGGTAATGCTTTGTCAATTACATCTTGATATATATTTTTACTTGTTTCAATTGCTTTTCTAAAGTCTAGTACATTTACTTCTGTTCTGTTATCAAATAAGGCATTAGAAAAAGCTTGTTGTACCATAGTTAGTGAAACATCCGGATAACGTGATCCAATTTCATAAATTCTTTTATATTCACTAGTAATATCTGTAATAAATTCCATCATTTTTCTTTGAACAAATGGTGTATATAGCATCTTTGCCCCTGTTCTTTTTTCAATCTTTGGTAGTGTTCCTATTAGTATTTGAATATTTTCTTCTCTTGTTGGTTCTGCTACTTCTACTTTTTGGAAACGTCTAACAAAGGCCTTATCACGTAGGATATATCTTTCATACTCTTCTGTAGTTGTTGCTCCTATTACTTTAATATCACCACGGTCTAGCGCTGGCTTAAACATATTAGCAAAGTCTAGGGCCTCTCCCTTGGTTCCCATTAAAGTATGAATCTCGTCAATAAATAAAATTAGTTTTGATTTTGTTTTAATTTCATCAATTAGTGTTTGGATTTTTGCTTCTCCTGTTACTGGATCAACACCAAGTAATGCTGAAGTATTTACTTTTATTACTTGATATCCTTTTAAAACATCTGGTACTAATCCTTTTTGAATTCGATAAGCTAACCCTTCTACTGTTGCAGTTTTACCTACACCAGGTTTACCAACCAATACAGCTGATTTATCTGGAGTTAACAAGATTAAAATTAATTGTTTTATTTGTTCATCACGTCCAATAGCAGGATTTGTGATATAATCTTTATTTTGAAAATTTTCTCCATAATTTTCTAAAATACTTATACGTTTCTTTTTAATATCAAAAGGTTCCTTATTCATCAAGTTCTCATTCATTTTGCATCCTCCTTCTTTCCAGTATTATTATAGCATATTTTTAATCAATTAGTTCAAAATCTAATATTAATGGGTAATGATCTGAAGCATCTGTTTGTTTTACTTCAAAGTTGTTTACTTTTATTTTATCATTTACAAATATATAATCATCCACACTATTTCCTACATCAAGACCATCTTTTACAGTAGGACGCGTTGATTTTATATTATATTTTTCTATTAAATTGGTTAACTTTTTATTTAGTATCTTTATACTTTTACTTTGGGGATCTAAATTAAAATCTCCTACAATGATAGTTGGAATAGTATTGTCTTCTATCAATGATAAAAGATATTCACACTCTTTTATAGTCCTATCATCGCCAATTTTTCCTTCATTCCAAATACCATGAATATTTAGTAGTCGTAATTTTTGATTATTTATTTCTATGATAGAAACCACTACTGCTCTTCCATGATCTGTTTTTCTGAAGTCTGTCGTATCTCTAAATATCTGATAGTTTTTATAAAAGAAATTGTTACTAGCTTCTATTATAGGGTATCTTGAAATAATTTCATTTCCTTGTTCTGTCATTCCACCAAAATCTTTTGTTACAATACCATTTTTTATATGTTTATCTGATACCCATAAAGCACCATAAAAATCATATTTATGTGTGTTTTTTAATGCTTCTTTTATTAATTTACTATTATTGTATTTGTCATAAACAGTACTATCTATTCCTCTCATTGCTTCTTGTAATGTAATAATATCTGATTCCGTACTCTTTAAAAAATCTATTACTTTTTCATTATTATCTAATTTTATCGCTACATTTAAATCAACTAATCTCATTTTTTTCATCTCAATTCTTTCTATCTAATCATTCATTATTTTAATCCTTTAATATATGATATATCTTCTATTGATTTATCCATGTTAAATATACCATTCCCTACGGGATAAAAAACAGAATACATTTCATATCCATTACATTCAAATTTCTTTTTTCTCACTTCTGATACTTTTATTTTTTCTCCTAATACTATGGATGATACTTGATTACCAAATAAAACTATTCTCTTAGGTTTTACGATACTCATTTCTTTCATAAATAATTTTAAATATGCTTTATAGTAATCATCTTTTAAAGGTCTTGCATCTATTTGTGTACATTTAGCTAGGTTTGTAATATAAATATCATGATCTTCTATATTTTTATATACTTTTTCACTAAATTCTTTTGTCCAATCTAATTTCTTTTTTTTCTCTATTTCTTCTAAAATATCATCATCTAATAATTCCAATTTATTAAATAGTTTCCAAATGTTTTTTGTACCTAACCAAGGATATCTTGGACCATCCCAATCTTTTTTTGCTGCGATGTTTCCTGCCGTTGGATTCATAAACACAAAACAGATACTAGGATTTTCTTTTTTTCCTCCAAAGTAAATAGAATGTAGAGCTTTATCCCCATATTTCTTTTGTAATCTATCATATTTTTCGTATAATTCTTCTAACATTATTTACTACTTCTCCTTTTTTCTTTTCCACATATTTTTTCATAGGTAGTTTTCATATATTTTTTATTTAAAATATATTTTTCTCCATGAATAGATAAATCTGTTAATACGTGTTCAAAAAATTCTGCTGTTTTTTCATGAACTGGAGTTTGTCCTAGATGAGCATACCAGTAGTTTAGCGGATTCGTTTGCTTAAATTCTTTTTTCTTATATGTTTTTCCTGCCGCTATTCTATCACAGATACTTTCTACTGCATATGAATATGGCATCATTACAGGAACATTTTCATCCACCCAGTATTCTATATGATGAGGGTTTCTTCCTTTATGATGTAACCATGCTTCACTTTTGCCAGTTAATCTTCTGCATTCTGCATTTGGTGAATATGTTCCTACATAATATTTTGCACCTTCTATAAATTCTTTCGGCGAATACTTTGATAAATCATGGGTTAGTCCTCTCCAAATTAGTCCACATTTAAAACACATATTCATAACTTTTATTCTATGTGATGTTATTGTTATAAAATGTTTTATCATATGCATTTTATCTCCTACTTTCATTAAGAAATTATAACATAAAAAAGCATGACTTTCATCATGCTTCCCTGATTATTTATAATTTTTATAAACATCGTATTTATCCACAAGTAAATACTCTTCTTTGATTGCCTTTTTAATTTCTGTTCCCATGGATTCTGTATATCCAAAGAATACTTGGTCTCCGATAATTAAGCAAGGGACTCCTTCTACTTCTTTTCCTAATTCACCTACTAATTCTTCCATGAATTTATTATTCTTTTGATTATACCAAACTTCCATTGTATATAAATCAAAATATTCATCATATTTTTCTGGTAAATTGTCTAAAAATTTAATTAACTTTTCACAATGAGGACATCCGTCTCCATAAAATAAATATACATTAATTTTTTTATTATCAAATTTAATATTTGCTTCTGTTTGTTCTTTTAATGTTCTAGTTACATGATTTGTTGTTTTTCCAACTATTAGAATAATGGCAACTACTATGATAATTACACATATAGACGCAATGATAATGATATTATTTATGTTATTTTTAGATTGTTTGTTTGCCATGTTTCACTATACCTACCCTTCTATGTATTTTTCTGTCTTATATATTGTATCATTAATTTGTAGATAAAGAGAATACTTTCCACTCAAATTTTCCTTATTTATATATTTTGTAACAACAATTCCATTTTTATTTTCTTCTTCTGTAAAGATATCTACACACATTGCAGTATATGGTTTTTTACTAATTGGTACTTCATATTCTTTTATTTTACCATTTTGATAAAGTAATACTTTTACTTCGGTTCCTCGCTTAAACCTTCCTTTTACTTCAATTCTGTCTTCTTCGTTTGTTATTTTGATATTATGCTTTTTATATTCTTTATCAATTTTTTTAGCCTTTGTCATAAAACCAAATCTTGTTTTATCTACTTTTGTTGCTCCTAGACTACCTTTTGCCTCTGGAATTTTTAGTTTAAACGTATCTTTACTATATAGTGACATTTTTTCTACTCTGTAATTATTTGAGGGTAACTTTATTTCAAAGATTACCTTATTATCTAAAATTTCTACTGTATCACTTACTAATTTATCTGCTCCACTAATTCCTGCTGGTTGATTTGAATTTTTACCATCTACATAAACGATACCACCAGAATGAACAATATAATGATTTTTATCTAAATAATCTACATCTGAAATATATGGAGAATAAAATTCACTTCCTCTTTCTTTTCCATATTCCCATATTTGTTCAATTGTCATTTTTTCTGTATCAATTTTATACATTACGCCTCTTGAATAACTGTCTTCGGCATCTACATATTCGTCTTTGTTCTTAGATTTATTATTTCCATTATCAAAGATAAAGACATATCCTTCAGGAGTAATCATAGCAGCATGTTGACTCCATTGCCATTCAAAATCATCTCCTACTGGTTTAAAGAAATATTTTTGATACTCTTCGCTCCAATTTGTAGGATCTCCAATAATCCAATTTAGTTTTTCTGTATCATAATCAATATTAATTACTGCATCTTGATGTCTTCCTGATAATGTTATCGAATTCGTCTTTTCATCATACCATACGGAATTGTTATGAAACCAATCATATTCTACCCAGTTTTCACTTTTTCCATCTTCCATGTTTAAAATATCTTTTAAGTCTATTATTTTTACAATCTTACCAGTTTCTCTATCTAGTTCTACAATATAATCTTCTACTGTTCCTTTTTCGTTGTTAAAGTCATCACTTGCGACTAAAAGATTACCATTTGGCATTTCATAATAATCATGATGATATCCTCCTGGTAAGCTATACTCTACATAGATTTTACCTAACATATCCATTTCATATAGTCCAGTTAAATAATATGGACTATTTACTAATCTTTCTGTACTTACTAATAGATGTCCATTTTCTAGTCTGTCTGTTTTCCAAGTTGCGGCATTTGTCAAATACCAACGTACGTCTCCATTGGTATCATAGGCACAGGTATATCCACCACTAGATGGAGTAAAAAAATATAGATCATTTGTCAACTTAGATTCTTCTTTTTTTACTGATGTTGGTAGAATAAAATCATCTGGAAGTTCTTCAGTTTTTATTTTTAATTCTTTTTTCTCATTACCACATTCAATGATTACTGTATTTTCTTTTCCTGCATATAAACCATAGACTGGTATATAATGAACTTTTTCTTTATCAAATTGATGTGTGTATGTTGTTAAATCATCTTCTCCTTCCATGGTTATTTTTACTTTTTCTTTTTTTGCTGTTTCAAAAATAACCAATGCTGTTAAAGGGGAATTATTATAGGGATCTACAATAATATTGGGATTATCTAATGTATATCCTTTACTTGTAAACTCTTTTTCTAATTCTTGTTGTTCGCTTCTTAAACTTAGTGTTAGTTTTAATTCACTTCTTGCTGTGGATATATTATTTAATATTAATAATCCTATGATACTGGCAATAATTATGATTGCTAGTATTATCATAATTATTTTTTTTAAGTTTTTATTTTGTTTCTTTTCTTTCTTTTTTGGCATACTATCGCTCCTTTTCTTTAGTATAACCTAAATTTTATTATAAAAAAATAAACGTATCGTTTAATCTAGTAAACGATGCGTTTAGTTACAAGTTCCAGTTAATTCTAGAGGAACTTTATACGTAGTTATTTTTCCTTTAGTATCTAATACATTAATACTGATATATAAATTACTGTTTTTGATATTATTGCTTGTACAAGAAAAATTTTCTACTTTAAATTCTGTATCTGTTAATAATTCTGATAAAGTCTTGGGTGTTTGTTTTTCATCTTTTAATGAACCACATTGAGATACCTTTTCTTCTAAATTATCATGACTTTCATATAAAGTACATTCCATACCTACATATTTTTCTTCTTCATCACCATTTAAATATTCTATTTTGGAAATATAGATTGAATTTTTATCTGATGAATAAGCTGCTACTCCATTGACATTAAAATTATTACTAGTGGACTTTATATCTGTAAAACTATAGTCATTTGAGTTTAATAGTAAATATATTATTGCTCCTACTAATACCAATATCAATAAGGAAACTATTATATATTTTGTAGACTTCTTTTTACGTTCTTTTTCTCCACTTAAAATACTATCTATATTCACATTAAATTCTGTACTTATTTTGTGTAATATTTCTATATCTGGTATTCCTCTACCATTTTCCCATTTTGATACTGCTTGTGCAGTTACATTTAATTTATCTGCAAACTCTTTTTGAGTCATCTTATTTTGTTTGCGTAAATCTAAAATAAATTTTCCTATTTTCTCTTGATTCATACTGCACAAACTCCTTCTTTATTATTATAACTTTTTTTAGGAAAGTTGAATATCTTTTTCATCTAAAATTCACAAAAAAAGGCTTACGCCTTCTTTTTCTTAACATGTACAGGATCTACGTGAATCACTGTTAAAAATATTTCTGGAATGCTTTTTGTAATTTCTTTTTCTAGATGGTTTGCTATTCTATGACTTTCAAAGGTTTTTAGATTTCCATCTACTTGAATGGTAAAAAATATTTGATATTGATAGCCAACGGGTGCTGAATGAAAGTTTGTCATACCTAATACTTTATCATGTTCTTTTACAATGTCATATACTCTTTTTTTGGCTTCATTATCAATCGATTTATCCATCAACACATCATAACTCTCTTTAAAGATTTCGATTCCCGTTTTAATAATCCAAATAGCAATTCCAAAACCTACAATTCCATCGACAAAGTAAATTCCAAAACTTCCTAATATAATTGCAAGAAGATTGATTGCTGTTATGATACAGTCATTTTTATGGTCTTCGCAATTGGCTTTCATTAATAAATTGTTATATTTTTTTGCTACATTTCTTGTATATAGATATAGAGCTAGTTTTGTTATTATTGTTAGAATACAAATAATTATTAACCAAATAGAAAAGGTAAACTGTTCTTTTTGGAGTAATGATTTTATAGAATCTATCGCTACAGTCAATCCTAGAACTATCATGGTAATACTAATTAGGAGTGAATAAATATATTCAGCTTTACCATGACCTAGATTATGATCTTCATCTGATGGAAGGGATGCAATTTTGTTCCCAATTAGTGTCATTAGAGATGAAAATATATCACTGGCACTATTCATTGCATCTGCAATCATTGATCTACTTCCTGTGATAAATCCTATTATTCCTTTTATTATTAACAAAAATATATTACCGGAAATTCCTAAAATACTAGCTTTTTTTGCGGATTTAAATCTGTCCATTTTTATCTTCCTCTTCTTAAATAGCTTGTTTCATTATACTACTTTTTTAATCTCTTTTCTATGCTTTTCTGAGGAGAATTTATTTTTTTATATAAAGAGGCATTTCTATAGTCTATATTATTCGTTACTTCTTCTTTTATTTTCATAAATTTTGGTATGGAAACATCTTCATTAGAGGACGTTGTTTCTACTTCTAACATTTGTAGACCATTATGGAATATATCTAATCTAAAGTATTCATTTTGATATTCAAAACAATATCTTGTCTTTTTTATTGGCATTTCTTCTTTTGGTAAGTTTAAATAATATTCTTCTTCACTAATTTTTCTTTGCGTAGTAATTCTTTCATTATTAATTTCTGTATCTATTTTTGTTATTAATGTATATTTTTCTTCCCCATCTTTTCCAGTTTTACGATAAATATATTCTATACTTCCACTTTTTATGATGTATTGCTCTAGTTCTAATTTTACCAATTTTACTTTTTCAATTTTTTCTAAATCCACTTTTTCTATTAAGTATTTTCTTTGAATTTGTAAAGGATATGGTTTTGATAATGCTCCATATATTTCTTTTACTACTTGTTTTATTTTTTCTTCGAATGAGTTCTCATTTCCGATAATTTTTAATTTTTCATGGCCTAACCAGGCTTCTAATGTCTTTTTATCTTTTGCTCTTGCTTCTTCGGCAGTTTCCGTTCTCGCACTATTATTGTCTAACGTATAGAACTCTTCTTTTCCTAGAGCAGCCGTTCTTAAATGAATTACTAAATCATAACGATTCATCAAATCAAATTCTTTGGTAGAGAAGTCTTTTAATAAAGCTTGCCACTCTTTTTTTGTTACATATGCTTTATCATCTAACACTCCTCTATCACATAAAATGATTGTTGGGTGTTTACTTTGTTTGGCAGTTTCTTCTGCCAATTGTTCTAGTGTTAATTGTAAAGTTATTACTTGTTTTTGGAACTCTACTGTATCTAGTGCAAAATTACCAAATGGTCTAATCCCACTATTAATAAGAATCGTTGCTGCTTCTGGTACGATTAGTACTTGATATCCTCTTTCTGTAAATTCCTTTTCTATTTGCTGGATGGCTGTTGTTTTTCCAGCACAAGGTCCGCCTGTCAAGACAATCTTGTTTTTGGTTTTATACATTTTCCCATCTTTCCTTTTCTATAAACTTTATTATAATAACAAGTTCCACAAAGGGGTACATATTCGATGCTTGAACTTGCTCCATCAATTTCTACTTCGTCACCTTCCATGGTGAAGACTCCGTTTACTTTCCTAGCATTAAATTTCGCTGGTGCTCCACAGGTACATAATGAGTTTGTTCCTAATTCTAATCTCTCATCAGCTAATTCAATCAATCGTTTTGATCCTTGGAATAGTTTTCCCTGGAAATTTGTTAATAAACCAAAGCAAGTTATAGGAATATTAGTATTTTTATTAATTGTCCATAACTCTTCTATTTGCTCTGGTGTTAAAAATTGAACTTCATCTACAATAATATGACTACACTCATAAATTCTATCAAACGTTTCTTCTGTTACAATTTTAGACGTTGATGGCAACAAAATATCTACTGTCCTTGTTTGGTTTAATCTGTTAACTATTTGATTTTCACCTTTCGTATCTTTCCCGGGTTTAATTAGTAATACCTTTTGACCAATTTCTTCTAAATCATGAATTTTTGAAAATATTCTGCTGGTTTTTCCTCCTTTCATAGCGCTGTAATAAAAGCATAATTTCTCTTGCATTTTCCTCCCTCTTCTTCTTTCTATTTAAATTTATAAATTTTTGCTTTTTTCTTTCCTTCAAATGTTTTTTCTTCCTCTGTTGCTGTAATCATATCCATATTCAATATTTTTTTTCTAAAGTTTCTTCTATCTAATTTCTTGTCCAAGATACTTTCATAAATCTTTTGTAATTCTGGTAATGTGAATCCTTTTGGAAAGAAGACCTTTAATAAATCTGTTTTTAGAATTTCGTCTTTTAGCGTTTTTATTGCTTCTGTTATTATTTCGTTATGATCATATGCAAGGCTTGGTACTTCATCAATTTTAAACCATTCGGCATTGCTGGTTTTTAATGTGTCTTTTGCTATTTCTACTTTACTTGCATCAATCATACCAATATAGGTAATTGCAATCATCCTCATGACAGGTGATCTATCTTTTTTACCGAAGACTTTAGAAAATTTTACTTCCATATTTTTTAAGCCTGTCTTTTCATAGATTTCTCTACTCAGTCCCGCTTCTAAGTCTTCATCGTTATAAAGTGCGCCTCCAGTTAGAGCCCAGGAATTTTTAAAAGGTTCATTTTTTCTTTTGACCAAAAGTACCTTTAAGTCTCCTTTATCTACAGTAAAGATAGAGGCGATGACATGAATACCTTGATGCTCATATTTGGGGTTAGTTACTTCCATCTTTCATTACTCCTTTCTACATTTTGATTATATGCGTACTTATATACACTTGTCAATTGATTTTCCATAAAAAAAGAAAGTATTTTTTTACTTTCTTTTTATATCAACATATCTAATTTTTGATTGTCATTTTTTTACAAACTATTTATACACATTGGTCACTATACTCGGGATGTTTTTCTATCCAATGTGCTACATAACTACAAGTGATAACTGCTTTTTTATTTTCTGCTTTTAATTTTTTAAATAGTTCCTCTACTAGGTGTGAAGCTATCTTTTTTCCCTGATAATCTGGATCCACATAAGTGTGATATATATCCACTGTATTTTCATCTATTGCTTTAAATTCAACTTCTCCTATTTCTATTCCATTCTCTTCATAGACTATTCTGTTTTCTTCTATTTTCATATTCTTATCTCCTTATATTTAGTATATCACACGTATAATGTTGAACATAAAGATTTCAAATTTAAAATTTTGATTTCTTTATGTTTTTTGTTATTATAACAAACA
>CALVYF010000031.1 GCA_944372055.1 uncultured Bacilli bacterium
ATGGCTGCCTCGGTTAGATTCGAACTAACGCATGTCAGAGTCAAAGTCTGATGCCTTACCACTTGGCTACGAGGCAATACAGTGGTGGAGAGGAATGGATTCGAACCATTGAACCCGAAGGAACAGATTTACAGTCTGTCGCGTTTAGCCTCTTCGCTACCTCTCCAAAAAAAATGGTGCCGAAACCAGGACTTGAACCCGGAACCTACTGATTACAAGTCAGTTGCTCTACCAATTGAGCTATTTCGGCATGGTGGGCGATATAGGACTCGAACCTGTGACCCCCTGCTTGTAAGGCAGGTGCTCTAACCAACTGAGCTAATCGCCCAAAAATGTCAGTTGACAGTACTAAATATACCAACAATTTAAATGTTTGTCAATACTATCAACTAATTTTTTTAATTTTTTTGTATCTCTAATAAAATTTCACGTTTTTTATTTAAAATCCATGTAGGTAAAGCCTCTTGTAAACTACTAAAACCGCTGGCAGTCTCAACAATTTTCTTCCGCTTTTTTTTAGAAAATTTATAATCAATATTCTTAATACTTAATTTTAAATGATATGACTCCAAATCACTATCATCAATAATTAGAGCTCTAATAGTCTCCCCTACATAAACATAGTCCGCTGGATTTTTTACAAAAAAATCGGAAATTTCAGAAATATGGATAAGTCCACTATAATACTCATCCAAGCTAACAAAAATACCGTATTTTTCAATACCTGTAACACATCCCGTTACAATTTCTCCTTTTTTATATTGATTCATTAAAACACTTCCTAACAACTAGTATAACATCAAACTCTCACATTAACAAGAATAAGCAAAATAATTGACGCACAAGAAAAAAAGTGTATACTATAAATAGGTGATGATATGAAAGAAAATACTGAACAAAAAATCAAAAATACTATTGAAAAAATCAGACCATTTTTAATTAATGATGGTGGAGATATAGAATTCATTAAATATGAAGAAAATATAGTATATATTAAGTTAAAAGGTGCATGTGAAAGCTGCCCAATGATGGATGTTACTATAAAAGACGGAATTGAGCAATTATTAATTAATGAAGTGTCTGAAATAAAAGAAGTGAGAAATATATCATAATATTTCTCATTTTTGTATCCAATCAATCTTAGGAATTTTAGCAAAATGCAAAATACATTGGTATAATTGACATAGAAATAAATAATACTTATCAACTGAAAAAATAATTTTAGCAAGATCTTTTTCAGAGGTTTTATTACTTATAATATAATCATATACATCAAAATAATAAGATGGGAATAGCAATCTAGAAAACAGTAAAATATAATCATTATAATTAAGACGCAACGATGAAAAAAGAGAACTAAAAGAAAAATCTTGATATTTATCCGAAAAAAATAAGAATTTAATATATTCAGCAACATCCCTTGCATAGTAATCTACGGTAATATTTAATGGATTCAAATAATTACAATAAGAAATACGCTCATGACATAAAAACAAATCAAAAGACTCAGTAGTACGAATATTATAAGAAAAGTATGAAATAGCATTCTCAGCAAATCCAATATAATAATTAAAACTTTCCAAAATCAAAGGATATATAGTAGAAATATGTTGAAATTGATATTCATAATAATCCACTTTCTTAATCCATAAGTAATTCCAAGCATACGAAAAATCAATGTAAAGTACTTTAGACACATTAATAGGATGTAAAAGATCGCTTAAAATATCGTATTGCTCGTCAACATGTAATAATAAAATATACCAATTATTAGAGATTTGAGTAAATATCTCACCATAAATATTGAAAACAATCTGATATCCCTTAGTATAATTAAGCTTATGTAATATATTAATTACCCTCTTACTTTTTTCAATATTTTCCACGAGTTCAAAAGAAAAAATTTTATTATCCGATTTAAAATAATAAGAATCTCGCTTTTCAAAACTTTCAATTTCCAACAAATTATAATAGTACATTATATCATCTTTCATAATTAAAACATATGAAAATAAATACAAAAAAAGAATAGATTAACTATCCTTTTTTAAGCAGCACGAGTATAAGACTTAGAGGCACTCTTTGCTTGACCATCAGGTACTATAGCAAGTACACTATTAAATTGCTCAATATGAGCTTCATTTCTATCTGCCGCAGCTTCTATTTTGCGAGCTTCCTGAATTTGCTGTTCTGTCATTACTCTAAGCTCTTGTTCTTTCTTCATATTATTTTCAATATTAGCTTCTATCTCGTTTAAATAAGCATAAGCTTTTTCTTTTACTTCTTCTAAAGCTTCACTTGAAACATCATATCGTTGAGCTGCTGTTTTCAAGACTTCAACGCTAGACTGAAATTCTTTCTCAGCATCCATTTTTTTACTATGACTAGCCTCTTGATCATGTAAACGTTTTTCGACTTTTGCCAAAAGTTCTTCAAAATCAGCGTCATCTTCTGAAGAAATTTGAATCTTTTTAAAATCAGCAATAGACACATCACTAGCTTCTATATCTTTAGCAGATTCTGAAACTTCCGAAGTTAAATTCAAATCATTAAATAAAAATTTATCTTTACGATCTGGAACTACAATTGGAACTTCTCTACTAATAGCATCATCTTTTATAGACTCAGAACTTGAAACAGTAGTATCAGACTGAAATAATTCATTTCCAGAAATCATATTTGTTGGCAGCTTACTGTCAACCTGGTATTTCTTGACCCTTGTTTTAGTATAAGATGCTTTCTTTACAACTGCATCATCTTGTTTTTCAGGCGTATCTACAGGTGTAGAAGCAAAAGCTACATCTACAGCACTCTTCATTGTTTCAGAATCTAAACTCTTATCATCAATATTATCACTAGAAACAGAAGAATCTTTATCACCTTGAGAAATTTCCTCAAAAGCAATCGTATCATTCTGTTGAACAGCAACGGTATGTTCAACTACTCTATTATACATAACATCAGTTAAACGAATTAATCTACTACTTAAACTATTTATAGGCTGGCTAGTATAATAATTACTGCTTTCCAAATTAATATTTCCTAAAACAGAGGCAACCTCAGATATGTCTTTATCCTCTTCATCCTTAACAGGATACCCATTTTTTTGAGGAAAAGGAATTACTTCACCATTAGAACTTTCTTCAGACTCTGAAATTTTACTTTGCTCTAAATAAGTTTGAGGAAAAGGAATTACTTCACCATTAGAACTCTTTTCAGAATCAGATAATGACTGTACTTTAGCATGTACATTGTCATTAGAAGTATTGCTCAACTTAATTCTCTTAGGAAAATTTACAACTTTCCCATAATTAGGAAACTCAAAAGTTGATTTTAAAACAACATTATCCATTTCAAATCCCTCCTACTATTCGCTTTTAGCAAGTTCTCTTAAAACATCCTTAATACGATTCCATTCCTCTTCACTTTCAACACCTAAAAGTCTAGTTTCACCATTAGAGCGATCAACATTAGAAACATATACTGTAATATTATTGTCTTCATCGCGTTCATTTTTAGTATAAATCACATACTCTTTTTTATTATCTTTAAATTCAAAAGCGAAAACAACTTCTACTTCTTCACTCAAGCCGTCATCCGAAACTATTTTCATCATTTTATTTTCATTCATAATAAATAAGTCCTCCCTCTATTATCCATATAATATAATTATAACGTATTTTAAATAAAATACAACTATTTTTTATGAACTTTTTTTAATAAGAAGGTTTTTGAACCATAATTACAATATTCTTTTATGTATATCTTTAAAAATTGAATATCATTATATTTTTTCACATTTTTATTTGTAGATTCATAAAATCCTTTTAATCGAACTTTATCACCAGCAAAGTCACCAAAAATATAATCAAAACTATCAAAATAATCTGTAAAATAATCTTTTAATTTCTCATAGTCAAAGCAATTATCATCAGATACTACTTCATAAAGATTATCACGAATTTCACATTTTGCCATTATATCACCTCAAAACAATTATAGCATATATCCTATTGAACCATAGAAGAAAAAGTTTCTAGTGAATTTTTATCAATAACTCCACCATAATAATTAGGAACCACCCCTGAGATAACTTTAATGCTTAATGGTGCAGATACCTTAATAGTAACAATATCTGAAGACTTAGGCAAAGAAATTTTTTCCTTAATTTCTACTTCTACATATACTTCTAACAGAAGATTATTAATCCCATAGCTTGTAACTTTCGTCTTTAAATGACTATTGACTTGTCCTAAAAAAGACATTCTTATAGGAATAACAGGCCCTAAATTAGATACAAATCCATTTCCCGTCAATGCTCCCAGTGGAATTTCGCATACAACCCCAGAATCAATAAATTGATAATTCATTCCAGATAAAGATGAAGACAAAAAGAACTCATCAGTACTGCCCTCTTCTAAATCATAAAGTTTGGAATAAATAATCTGATTAATATCTTTCAATAACGAATTAACTTTCTTTGTATTATAATCAATCATTTCTACTTCATTTTTATCATTTCTAGTAATTGAGAATAAAGAGTCATTAATCTCCTTGGTTAATACATCATTAATAGCAGAATCAACAACATTAGATGTAACACGTTCAACTTCCCCGCTCAAATAATCAACTAAAATAGGATTAACACGTTTTCCTAAGAAAAAAAGAAAAAACAAGGATACAAAAACAGCAGCAAAAAAAGAAATTACCATTTTTTTCCAAAAACTCATTTTTTATTTACATTAACTAAAATAACATCTTCACCAATTTTAGTAATATCTTTCCACAAAATTTTAGTATCATTGACTCTATTAAAATTAAACAAAGATTTACTAGACTCAATAATTAATGATTCGATATGTCCATCCATCATGACATTAACATCTATAATATTACCCACATTTTTACCATCTACAACAGACACAATTGTTTTATTTTGAAGTTCTGATAACAGCATATGTAAATCACCTAATAAAATATATGCACACTACCGCAAAACTTTCTTTAATTGTTTAATAGCACCTTTCTCAATTCTTGAAACTTGAGCTTGACTAATTTGCAATTGTTCTGCAATTTCCATCTGTGTTTTTCCGACAACAAAACGTTCATCTAAAATAAATTGTTCTCGTTCTTCCAGAGTGTTTATTGCCTCATCTAAAGCAACTTTCATAGAAACTCTATTACTATTTGTCTGTTTATCTTCAATCTGATCAGCTAAATAAATGGTATCGCCACCATCAGAATAAATAGGTTCAAACATACTAACTGGCTCTCTTAAAGAATCTAATGCCTGAATAACATCAAATAAATCTACACCCAATTCTTGTGCAACATCCTCAATTTTCGCTTCCTGTCCAGTTTTATTATAAAATTCCTCCTTATATTTTAGAGCCTTATATGCAATGTCGCGAAGAGAACGACTAACACGAATACTATTATTATCTCTTAGATATCGTCTAATTTCCCCCAATATCATAGGAACAGCGTAAGTTGAAAATCTAACTTCATGGGACAAATCAAAATTATCAATTGCCTTCAATAATCCTACGCATCCGATTTGAAACAAGTCATCCATATTTTCAACACGATAATGAAATCTTTTTAAAATGGACAAAACCAATTTTAAATTTCCTTCTACTAACTGTGTTCTTGCACTATCATCACCTTGTTTTAAATTGATAAATAATTGATTCATCTTTTCATTGTCAAGAACAGGAAGACTACTAGTATCTATACCACTAATTTCTACTTTATATTTTGCCATAAAAAAGCTCCTTTCATTTCTCTTATGAGAAGAAAAGAGCTTTTTTATTCAAATATGCTTTTAACTTTACTTTTTTGGTGAATTTCTCTAATAGAAGCACTCTTCCATTCATCATCAAAAGGACGAGCATAATATATCGTTTTTGGATAATTATCTACAACATGTGCATAATCTCGAGTAATTTCTTGAGAACTTTTATCCCTAGTATAACCTAGTCCCAAAAAAGAATCATGACTTTCCGAAAAAAGAACAACATCATTTTTTTTCTCACTCCAAGTATTTGTAAGAACATCCAAATAATCAGTATACATAGAAATCAGATTTTCATCAGCAAAAATAACCTCTCCATAATTATAAAGATTATCTGCGTTCAAACTCCCTAAAACCCTAGGAAAAAAATTACATCCTTCTTGAGGGGTAGGAATGCTTTTAGCAGAATCAAAGCGAAATCCATCTGCACCACACATAATTAATTCATTTAGAAATTGAATAATATAATCTTGTAATTCTAAATTAGACAAATCAAAAGTAGGCAAACCAGCACAATAATGAACAACTTGAAACCTATCATCCCAATCTTCAATATACTTAGCATCTCGCCAAAACTTTGGATTTTCGGTCAAACAATTATCCACTCTTTCATGCGGCAATAACGTACCATCAACCGCACCAGCAACATGAGTACACACGACATCTGGAAAAACCAACAAACCTTCCTCATGTAAAACATTACATAAATGCATAAAATCTTTTTTTGACCCATATTGGTTACCAATCGATAAAGCACATGGTTGATACGAAAGCCACCAATGTTCGTACCCTTCCTCTTTTAATGGCTGTAAGGGTCCGACTTGAACAGCTTGGAATCCTTGTTCACGAATCATAGGAGCCACTTCACAAATACTATTCAATTGCCAATTCAAACACTGCAAAATCCGCATTGTCTTTGGACTTTCAACTACTTCCTTCATTTACCTATCTCCATATCTTATATCCTACAATATATTAATAATATATCATAAAAATAAAAAAAAGGGTAATTATTTATCATAATTATCTAAAAAGGAGATTTTTTTACCGCTCTTTTTAATACCTAAAACAGTTTCAATATTAACATTCTCAGAAGATTTAAAAATATTAGCCCCGATATTAGAGTTCTTACTTTCTAATCGATAAATAAGTTGTTTCATTTCCAACCGTTTAGAATCTAATTTTGAAGAATCTGTAAATTTACAAGCACAATTAATAAAACTCAAATCATTATATTTGGCCCATTGAACAATATCTTTTTCTCTTACCAAATATAAAGGCCGGATTAGTTGCACCCCATCAAAATTAGTACTCCATAATTTAGGAGGCATACTCTTATACTCCCCACCATAAAAAATAGACAATAAAATCGTTTCAATAACATCATCAAAATGATGCCCAAGAGCAATTTTATTACAACCAAGCTCTTGAGCACGTGCATATAAGAATCCACGTCTCATCCGAGCACATAAGTAACAAGGAGAAGAGTCTTGATTGTCAACCACTTCAAAGATATTAGAATCAAATATTTTGATATCAATACCTAAAATTTCAGCATTTTTTAGTATTTGCTGATATATATCAGAGCGATATCCAGGATTCATAACAATATAAAAAATATCAAAATGCACTTTTCCATGTTTTTTCAATTCCTCCATGCATTTTGCTAACAGCATAGAATCCTTACCACCAGAAATACAAACAGCAATTTTATCTCCTTCTTGAATTAAGTGATAGTCTCTAACAGCCTTAGTAAAAGGCCTCCAAATATTTTTACGGAATTTTGTAATTATACTACGCTCAATCTCTTCTTTTTTGGTCAACATTTGAAACCCCCTCATTAACAATCATAAACATACAAATTATACAGCAACAAAAAAAGAAAAGCAAATCATAACAATTTACTTTACTATTTTTCTAAATAATCCGGACCTTTATGCCCTTCATCAGACGGCTCTGTAAATAATAATCCCCTATAATTTTGTTGTCGTAATGCTTCATAAATAACAATAGCCACACTATTAGAAACATTTAAAGCTCTAACACCATCCGTCATAGGAATACGCATACAATGCTCTAAATCTTTTTGTAAAATTTCTCTAGGAATACCAGTGGATTCCTTTCCAAAAATAAAATATAAATTATCGCCATTCAAATTACTATAATCAAAACTACTATGAGGCTTATTCCCATATCTCGTAAAATAATAATATATTCCAGCATTTTTAGATACAAAATCATCAAAATTTTCATATACAGTATAATCAAGTTTATCTAAATAATTAACTCCTGCTCTTTTTAAATGTACATCATCTAATACAAATCCTAATGGTTTAATTAAATGCAATTTAGATCCAGTAGCGACACAAGTACGCATGATGTTTCCTGTATTTTGAGGAATCTCAGGTTCAAATAATACTATATTGTTCATAACTCCACTCCTAACGAAAAGGAAGATTACTCTCCCTCCTTTTTTATTTTGTTTAATTTAATAAATTGTTCTGTTTCAGAGATTGTAAGCTTCTCATCCTCACTTGGTTGTAAAACACTGCTAATTTCTCCATCTTCAAAAACTACAAATGCTGGATAATTCTTCTTCAAAGCAACTTTATAAGGATATTTAGCATTAAAAGTATCTACAAATTCATTTTGATCAACATTACTTAAATTAACATAAATAATTGTACTTTGTAATTCATCTTTTTCAACTAACCTTTTCAAATCCTTTTCATAATTTCTACACTCTTCATTTGCTGCAGTACACATATAAAAAACAGTTGTAGGATTTTCCATAACATAATGCTCTATCTCCTCGGGTTGAATCTCAAAAAGAGTATCTCGAATCACAGGAATTTCTCTTTGATGTGCATCATAAACATGATATAAATTACATAAATATAAAACTAGTGCAATAATAGCAATAAATAAAACTACTAAAATGATATAATTTTTAGTCGGAATTTTTCTTTCCTTCTCCTCTTTTTTATCCACTATTTATCACTTCCTATCTAAAACTATTTTATCATAAAAAGAACAATTTTAATACTAGAAAATAAATTATTGATTATTTTTTACAATATTTATAATTTCATCTTTAGTTTCCCTAAAAAATTGGTATCGAAGAGAAACAGCATCCTTTAAAGATACAAATTCAGAAAGATTAAATGAAACATAATTTAAAAGAATCGTACGATGATCTTTATAGTAAACAGGAAATTTTCTATCACGTAAATCCCTTAAAGAATAATGATAAACATTCTCCTTTAAATTTAAAATATTTCCCTTTATAACCATGTCTTCAACCAATCCATAACTAATCACTTCAACATTAGGCTTACATCCAAATGTTTGTTCAAATCTATTAATAAAATCTATAATTTCCAAACTAGATAATTCAACAGAAAGTGTAAGTTTAGAAAGACCAAGTTGATATAGATAATAAGCAGTATAAATATTGTAAATATTTAAGGTATAATCTCCAATTAAACCATCATAATTAGAAAAATTACATATCTCTCTTACTAAACTTCTAGGTCTTAACTCACCTTCAATTTGTAATAAAGTACGTGGCAATGAATAATAAACATTATCATGAATCTGATTTTGTTTAAATAAGGATAAGTTCGGAGTATAAATCCTGTGAAAACCCAATTTTAAGCAAGCTTCCATTTGCTCTTCATTATAAACAAGTGCAGTCTTATCATTATCACAATGCAAAGATAATTTAGAAAAAGTAACATTAGAAATAATAGGCTGATATCTTGGCATCACCCTTAATGCTAACAACTGCTGAATTAAACTACGACGAAGTTCATTAATCTCACGTAAAGGAATAAAAACATTAGAATCTTTTTCTATAACAGTAACTTTACTTACAAAAGGTGTACCACCTAATTTTTCCAACTGTGTTCTAATACGAATATCGCTTACTGGAGAAGTAATAGATTCTTGTACAATGCTACCAGAAACTTGTACTTTTCTAATGCCATCGCTAACTTCCACAATAAAGGGCTGACCAATCCTTGCTTTAGCTAAAAAAGTAATCGGAATACTACGTGCCGGTAATATTTTCATATCCTGCATTAACAAAAAATCCAATGTTTTAGAAACATTTTCTGTATTTTCTAACCCTATTTTATTATCAACACTACAAATACTTCCTCGAGGAACACTAGATACCAACATTCCATTATCATCATACAAATAATTAACAATAAGTCCTTTTCCACTTTCTAGGAAGCGAATGCCATCACCTTGATGTAAATCTTTATCTAACAGAATTCGTATTTTTTGAGCATTAACTTCAATTACTTTACCAATAGGAAGTCCAATATGATTAGGACTAACTGTATTCATCAATTCTTCTACACTACAGTGAAAAAGATGCCCAGAAGTAAATTCACGATTAAAAATCGTCTTTAATTTTTCATTTTCCAAATCTAAGCCATTCATATCACCGTTAGAATCTATCAAATGACGATACATTCTAGTAATAAAGCCAACATACTCAGGGCTTTTCATTCTTCCCTCTATTTTAAAACTATAAATATCACTATTCAAAAGATCTTCGATATGATAACTTGTATTTAACTCTTTCGTACTTAATAAATAAGAAGTATCAATTAATTTTTGCTCATCATAAAACAACTGATAAGGTAATCTACAAGATCCCGCACATTCTCCGCGATTTCCACTCCGGCCGCCTATCATAGAACTCATAAGGCAACAACCAGAATAAGAAATACACAACGCTCCATGAATAAAGACTTCTTTTTCAATAGGAACTGTAATATTTTCAATTTCTTCTAAAGATAATTCACGCGAAAAAACAACACGTTTTACTCCCATATCATAAAATAATTTAACAATATCATAAGATGAGTTATTACATTGAGTAGAAGCATGGACTTCCAAATTAGGATAATGTTGTAAAACATAAGATATCATACCAAAATCCTGCATAATAACAGCATCCACACCCTGTTTATATAAAAATTCGATTTGACCTAAAAAATATGGAACTTCAGCATCTTTTACTAAAGTATTCATGGTCGCATAAAATTTAACATCATATAAATGACATAATCTAATAGCCTCAACAATTTCTTCATTAGTAAAATTTTTAGCGAATTTTCTTGCTCCGAAATTTTGACATCCGCCATAAACAGCATCCGCACCATTAGCAATAGCTTGCTTTAAACATTCCATATCACCAACTGGAACTAAAAGTTCGTGTTTTTTCATAACATCACCTTTAACATTATATCATAAAAACAAGCTTTTTCGACATATACTAAAATATGAACAACATCCCAATAAAAAGCAAAAAAACATTTCAAATATGGATTGTAATTAGTATTTGTCTAACAATTTCTTTAATAAAATATGGAAAAGAGCTTGAAAGAGAACAATACTACAATAAAGCAAAAGCAACAAAAAAACTAGGCTGGACAATTACTTTTGTAGTATTACTATGTATCTATATTACGGAAAAAACAATAATAAACACAGAAGAAAGAAGATTAATAAATAGTATGATAATATTTGCAGGAACTTTTTCATATCTTTATTTTCTAGCACAAAACAATGAATTATAAAAGAAATATTAATAAAATAGCTAATAATCATATATAATTCCAATAAAAAAACAACCTTAGGTTGTTTCTTTTATTCATAATTATCTGCTTTAACTTCCATAAAGCTTTGAGGATGTGCACAAACAGGACAAACAGCAAGAGCTTCTTTACCAGTATAAACATAACCACAGTTACGGCATACCCAAATTTTATCTCCATCCTTCTTAAATACTCTGTCATCCTTAATGTTATGAAGTAATGTTAAGTATCTCTTTTCATGCTCTTTCTCAATTTCTCCAACCTTCTCAAAAAGCATAGCAAGCCTTGTAAATCCTTCTTCTTTTGCAGTTTCAGCAAAATTCTTATACATATCTGTCCACTCGTAGTTTTCACCAGATGCAGCATCCTCTAAGTTAGTTGCTGTATCAGGAATATCTCCACCATGTAATTCTTTAAACCAAAGTTTTGCATGCTCTTTTTCATTATTAGCAGTCTCTTCAAAGATAGCAGCTAATTGCTCATATCCATCTTTACGAGCCTTACTAGCATAATAAGTATATTTATTTCTAGCTTGACTTTCTCCTGCAAAAGCAGTCATTAAATTTTGTTCAGTTTTACTTCCTTTTAATTCCATCCAAATACCTTCTTTCCCATAAATTATATTAAAGAATTTACTTTAATACTTATCACCTGTAGCATACCACAAATGCCAAAGTATCGCAATAATTCTACATAATTATTAACAAAAGATTTATTTACATTGATTACAAACACCATCAAAAAGAACGCATGCATTTTCAATATCAAAAGTTGTCTCTTTTCTTGCTTCTTGAATTAAGTCTATTGTACTAACATCATACAAATCAAACAATCTATGACAAACATTACATATAAAATGAGAATGATTAGAGCAATCACCATCATAATGATCAATCCCATCCTTAGTCAATACCTTACGAACCTTTCCCTCTTCTACTAATTTAGACACATTACGATAAACTGTAGCTTGTCCTATAGAAGAATCTTTTTTTTGAACTATTTCATAAAGTTCCAAAATCGTAGGATGTGTTCGCAATTCACATAAAGTTTGAAAAATAACTTCTTTTTGTCTAGTATTTCTTGTATTCATAAGCCTTCCTTATTGATAATAATTATCAATAATATTATAATAAATTCAAAAAGATATGTCAATCAAAAATAGCAAAAAGAAAAACAAATTATGATTAATTTGTGATAATGTCTTAAGTGTTAACTTGCGAAAATGTCTCGATATTATATAATACTCCACTGAGGTG